>JAYWFX010000056.1:0-25234 GCA_043778575.1 bacterium
TTTATCTCTCTGAACATGATACAACAGGCTTGGTTTTTGCTCATCACCCAACCCCTGCTCTACAGATTGAAAAAGTGTCTCAGGGTATTTTTGACTGCAGATATCAAAATAGTGAATAGGTTGTTTGGTTATCTTTTTTATTTCTTGGAACTCAAGTTTGTCTTCGGTGGTCAAATAGCTCCAGTAGGCAAGTTTCTTATCGATCAACTTTTGGGCATGTTCTTGATACATCATAAGCCTCTCTGACTGAATATATGGACCAAAATCACCACTTTGATACACTCCATAAAAATCGTCTTTTGACCCATTTTGGACAGAGGTCACACCCTCATCAGGAAGCAATCCAAGAATTTCAAGAGGTTTGAGTAAATCAACTACTGCATCTGGGATAAGCCTATTTCTGTCAGTGTCCTCTACTCGCAAGTACCAAACACCTTTTTCCTTGAGTGCTAGTAGCTTAGTAAAGAGCATTTGTCGGGTAGTACCTAAGTGAAGATACCCAGTAGGCGAAGGTGCTTGGCGAGTACGAAACATGATTACAAAACAAAAGAGATAACCTGTCTTGTCAAAACCTAACCGTGCAACTCGCTAGCTATTATCTGTAAGCATCTGTCTGAATCTGGTAGTATTTTGTAAAGGTGAGTATATTTTGATTTTTTTCCACTTCACCATCCACCTGAATGATATTTGTAGCCTCCTCACCGCTCAGACTAGGAACTACGGCTTCAATTTGAGATTTAATTTCTTTTTCTTGGTTCTGGATTGTCATATTTATTGGCTTAATTAGCACATTCTGAGCCGATATAAACTGCGAGGTGAGCAAAAACAGTGAGATTACAGATAGACACGCAAATAACCTAAAACAGAACCACTTGAGAGATGTAGTGAGAGACATAAATATGAAGTTTACAGTACCAAGAAATGGTAATAACACCATGTATACCGAGCCCACATTTTGTCAATCAATCTCATTCCAAATCCAAATTTGCATAGATATAAAAAGTGAGGTACGTTCTGATTATTAATTACAAATTTATCTCATAAAATATGTCAAAAAATACATTGGGTTTAGTCGGCACATTAGTCATAGCGGTTATATTTATATGCGGTCTAGGTGGTGTTTTGATAAATAATACGAACGAAATGAAAAATGCCGAGGCTTCGTTTGATGCTACTCGAACAGAGCTAGGATCCACTCAAAGATCTAAAGTTGAAGCAGAAAAGAAACTCGATACATCACAAAAAAAACTCCAGTCAATCACCGAAGAATACAAGGGTTTAAAACAAGAAAGGAATGACTTTGAATCCAAAAAACTCGAGTATAGTCAAAACTACGAAAATCAGATAAAAGACCTGCAGACCTCAGTAAAACAAAAAAATGAAATAATTGAATCACAAAAAGTCACTATAAAACAATTAGAAAATAAAGTCTTGACACCTACCCAATAAGAACTGATTTTAAAAAACGTTATATTACAATATCTAAATATGTTTGAATTCATAAAGAAAAATCGACTGCCAATGACTATGATCACCTCTGGTTTGACTGGTTTGTTTGCATCATACATGGTGAGCACTGAAAAACTAGATATCCTCAAGGATCCCAATTTTGTAGCACCCTGCGATATCAACCCATTTTTAAGCTGTGGTACTGTGATGAGGAGTATATACTCGACCCAGATTATGTTTGGATACCCAAATTCTTGGTTGGGATTGATGATGTATCCGTGTGCAATTTGGCTCGGACTGTTTCTCATTTTTGCAAAAGACCATAACAAAACCTTTCTTCGATTCTGTAATATTTTTCCTTTTTTTGCTTTCCTGCTTTCTTGTTACTGGCTATATTTACAAGGTTATGTGATTCGAGCTATTTGTATCTGGTGTCTCCTGTCTGCCATTTCCTCGACTCTAATATTTTATTCTACCACTAAATATAACATACTCATCGATAATCCGCCACTACCGTTTTTGAAAGGACTAAAAAAGTGGGTTAAAAGAGACTGGGACGCACCATTTGTAATACTCTGGTTTATTGGGGTATTTCTATTTTTGGCTATTCCCTTCTGGTTAGGGTTTTAGAGCTGGCTGTTAGTAAACCGTGACTTGGTGTTATTTGTCTTTGATTCTATATTTAGATTTGAGTTCGCGACTGATTGTTTCAGATGATTGAGTTTGAGAATCTATATCAGCTTCAGCCTTTTCAAATTGTAGTGGGACTGAGTCAATGGCTTTTTGCAGATCCGCATTATCTGTGAGTTGATATTTTTGTTTGATTAGTTCAGCTAACTCATTGTTTGTAGTATCAATCCCTTCTACATTTTTTTGTTCTATGGCGTCGGCTAAGACTCTATACTTTGTAGCTAAGTTTTTGTAAAGTGTGTTGTCGTTTGCAATGCTTGATTTTAGGTTTTCCGTCAAAAAAGGCATGAGGTGGTGTTTGAAGCAATCCGACAATGCAACTATATTACTGGCACCTTCATCGATTTTATTTGCACTGCTACGTGCTGCATTTGTAAAAAGTGTTTTGTTTGTCTGGTCGACGCCACTTACAGATTTCACTGCTTCATCTAGTTTTAGGGTATACCCAGATGTTTGCCTGTAGAGACATATTTTACCGTCGATAGCTAAATTGAGTTTTCCGAAAGTAGTTTGAGTCAGTTCCAAAGTATCTCTACTAGAATTTACATGTTTACTGGCATCCTCATTTATACCATCTTGGATGAGTTTTACAGCATTTTTAGACAAGTTTAAACCTTTTGAAAGGTCATTTTTATAGGTTTCTAATAGTGCCAAATATTGCTCACGTCCAGCAGTATCACTGACCTTGAGAGAGTTTAGCTTGTCGTTTACGGCTGTTATTATTTGTTTTGATTCAGTTTTGTTGTTTTTGAGGATCTGAGAGTTATGATTCAAGCCTTCAGCAATTTGATCAGGATAAATCACATTTACATAGAGGGCATACCCCGAGCCAATGATAATGAGCAGCACTAGTATGAGAAAAACAAGGAAATAAGGAATGAGAATACCAGATGGTTTGCTTTGGTTTTCTATTTGAGGGTTTTCTGTTTGTGAAGTGGATTCTGACATAGCAATTGTATTCAGCCTATTGTAAAACATACATATTGGCAATTCAAACATAAATTCTGTGTTTTTATGTCTCTAGTACTACACCATGATCTGATTCAGTTTACCATTGCAGTCTGTCTCGCACCGATGCATTTCAAACTCCAAGGTAACGTGGTGAATGTGATGAGAATCTAAAACTGATTTAATTTTCGTTTTAATGATATCGAGTTGGTTGTAGCCTTGAACCAGAACGTGAGCGGATAAATTATCGTCATGCTGATCTGAATTTGTCCAAATATGCATGTCATGTATATCTTTTACGCCTTGGACAGTAAGTAATTCAGACCTGATATCTACAGTGTTTTTTTCAGTGGCGTTCAGAAAAATAGATATATTGTCTGTAATAATCCCAATAGCATGGTAAATTGTGTAGCATGACACCATCATCGCCAATAATCCGTCTAGTATATACCACCCAGTAAAACGAATAATAACCGCACCCAGCAACACTGCAAACCAGCCAAGCAAGTCTTCCATTAGATGAAGATTAATTATCTTCTCATTTTGGTTACGCTTGCCGAGTGTTTTGATTACTCCAAGCATGTTTGCAAATATTCCTAATAGAGCTAAACCCACCATCACTGTAGTATTTACTGATTGTGGTTGAAATAACCTGACAATCCCCTCTTTGAAAGTCAGTAGCGACCCAGAAATTAAAATGACACCTGTGACGAGGCTAGATAAAACCGTTAGTCGCTTGTAGCCAAATGTGTATTGTGGATTTGGTTTTTTGTGTGACTCTTTTTCTAGTTTAATCCCAATCAAAATTGCCAACGAATCGCCAAAATCATGGACAGCATCAGCAAGCACAGCACTACTGTTTGCATAAATACCTCCAATGATTTCTATAATTGCAAAAATAAAATTAATCCAGAAAGCCATATTTAAGCTCTTTTGAATTTCGTGCGAATGTGAGTGACTTTCCGCGTGGGTGTTGTTTTGAGACATTTAGTGGTATTATTGTTTTAAAGGTATTACTCAAGATTAATTTTTTATATTCATTGAGCCCATCATACTATGGTTGTTATATTTGGACATCATCCAGTTCATCAGAGTAGTTTTTTCACTTGTTTGACTAGTAATTATATCATTTGCTAATTTGAGCAACTCAGGTCGTTTGGTAATAGATTGGATCTTATTTGCCATCTGGATCGCGCCTTGGTGATGCATAATCATCCCTTTGATGTACTCCTTATCTAGTTCAGTAGCAGTTTTACCAACCATTCCACTCATCATAGCTTTGTAGTTTGAATCTGCGGTGTAGTCTTTGCCAAACCAATTTTTGTACCATGATTTCATGTCATTAATTTCTTTAGTTTGAGCACTAATCACATTTTGTACAAAAGCTTTAAGTTCCAAATCTGTAGTTGAGATTAGTATCTGATTTGAGCTGTCAACTGCCTCTTGGTGATGAGGGATCATATTTTCTATAAAGCTCTGATCACCCTTTACTGAGTCTGACATATTAGACATCATGCTGCTGGAGTCTCCACCCATATTCATGGAATCCATTTTTGAAGTTGAGCTCGAGGACTGGGAAATGGTAGATGAATTAGAATTTTCCTTTGGCTTAGTAGTTTGGAAAATAGCGACGCCAATCATGATTATAGCTAAAACAGTGACGATTGTAAATGTAGTGTTTTTAGACATAGAAATAAGGGTTGTTTATTGGGATAGTTTAAGTATTTTCATCAGTTCGTCGATAGCTTTTTGTTTGTTCTCTTTAATTTTATGCTCAATACAGTGATCTAAGTGACCAGCTAGCAACTCTTTTTTACTGGATTTTAGGAGACCGATAACTGAATCAATTTGTTGGATAATTTCTGGGCAATAAGCGTCTTGATCGATCATAGTTTGCACTTTGAGAAGTGTACTGTTTGCTGATTTAGATAGCTTGAGGGCTTTAGATTTTTGTGTAGTCATATATCCTACCCTATAGGATAGGTAGTTTACTAGATTGTCAAGGTGTTTTGATTGGTTAAAGTGACTAAAATATCTTTCAACTCTCCCAAACTAAGTCGATAGCTTTAAAATTGTTATCAATGAGTTTTTTAGTCCTCGTGTCAAAAATAATGATAGTGGATGATGCTGGCCGTGCCCGTAGACCTGCAATACGAAAATCGCTAGTGTCATTGATTTCACTTTTAGAATATTTTTCTACTGCGATAAATCTATCTGTACTATCTAGCTTTGGTAATTCTAGGCTAGAGATATCAGACTTGAGAATATCCCCAAAACCCAGCTTCTGAAGCTTATATAGCTGACTGGTCATATCCGAATCTGGAGCGTTTTTAACCGTAAAATAAACGTCTTTTGAGGTATTGGAAAGTGTGACATCTTTGAATCGATCAGTAGGAAGCGATTGACTCTCCTCTTCGCCAGTCACAACATCTACTAATTTAAAATCTTTTTTATCAAACTGAGCTGCTAATATTTTAGTGCTTGTGCTATCAAAGCCAGTGCTATAGTTCATCTTTGTTTTGATTTTTGTGATGTTTTCAATGTTATTTAAATCCATG
Source organism: bacterium (assembly GCA_043778575.1). Taxonomy (GTDB): domain Bacteria; phylum Patescibacteriota; class JACMRA01; order JACMRA01; family JACMRA01; genus JAYWFX01. The sequence continues at coordinate 5,646 of JAYWFX010000056.1, forward strand.
ACATAATGATACGATCCAAACCCAGAAAACAACAATAGCTGACCATCATTACTCACGTGTAAATTGGTAACTTTTTGGGCGAATCCCTGAGGATTCGGATTGGTGATTTGGAGTGTATTTGTGTCCAATATGTTGAGAATCCCTTTGAAATCTGGATATCCCTCAACTATTTTTTCTAGTGTAAATATGAATAGACCTCCCCCGCCCTGTATTTGAGTCACTAAACCCTCAGGAATATCAATTTTAGTAGATTTTTTAGATATTACATCAACTAAATACAGATCAGTTTTCTCATTTTTTTGACCAACCCCTACCAATAGCTTGCCGTTTTTCTCACTAAAAGTCTGAATGCGAGATGATTCAAATATTGTTATCTGATCTTCCAAAAAAGCGTTGGTTTTTACTATTCTATCATTAGATTGGTTGTATTTTCGCTGAATTGCATAGAGATTTGAAACATCCGTCCTGAGAAATTTTTGATAGCTCACAAAAGCTAAAACACTTCCAATTCCTGCAAGCCCTATAACCAAAACAATCGTCAATCGTGTAAAATTATTCATATCAGTTTTGATTCAAGTAACTGTTTTTTGGTTGCTGTATTTTAGTGATGGTTTTTGGGATGATAATAGGTTGTGGTTTGCCGTCCACACTCTTGATTTCAAAAGTCCCCGTCAGCTCAACCCAATCATCTACTTTATATTCATTTTCCCAATCATATTTTACTAGCAGGCTAGCAGGAGTAGCATCGACGACACAGCAGCTTATCACAAATCGAGAAACATTAAACATACTTGAGTCGCCTGCCTTTGACACAAACCCACTTCCTTTGAACTGCTTTCCATTAAAAATGGCGTTATCCTTTAGGTTTTTTGCAGTCACCCAATCATACATCGTAAAACTACTGGAGTCTACATTTCCAGTAAACTTTTTCTTTAAATCTTGGACTTGGTTCTGAGATAGTTTTGTAGACTGAGCACTACTTCGCAGGCTAAAAGATTCTGATGACAGAGTTTTTACTGGGACTAAGAAGAGGCAAAAAATGAGCACGCATATCACAAAATCAAATGATTTAAAGGAAGTTTTTTTGATGACTATAGATTTTCTATTGAGAGTAACTCCTAAAATACCTGTGACGATTAAGACTAGACCAGCCGCGGTCGTGAGCCATTCGTATCGAGGATGGATAAAAAAGAGGAGTTTACCGACAGCGAAAAGATAAACAGTGTAAGAACCAAATATGATGAGAGACAAAAAATTCCAAAAGATTTTCATACAAATAGTTAATAGTAGTTAGTAATTGAAACGATAAAAATAATTCACTGAAAAGCCAACGATTGCTGATAATAGTGGGACAACGATCGTGAGGGTTATGAGGGTTTTAGTCCTAAACACAGAACGCAGCATCGTCAAAGTTTTGATATCTATCATGGGGCCAAACACCAAAAATGACACGATTGAACCAAGGCTAAATGAAGATGCTAGGGCTAGGGCAAAAAAAGCATCAACTGTAGAGCAAATAGATATGATAAACGCCAAAAATAATAGGGCAATTACTGACAAATTTGGATCAGAGCCAAACAATAGGACACTACTTCTCGGTATGAGCATCTGAAAAGAAGCTGCCAAAAAACAACCAATTAACAGCATTTTGAAAACACTAAAAAATTCTTGCCTGAAGATACTAAGAAACGAACTAGCTCTGGTGTCTTCTCCTGTATGCTGGTCAGATGATATCGTAGAAACCTCAGTCACACTTTCTGAGAAACTGCTAAACTGATTGATTTTTCTAACTTGATTCCCCTCGACCAATAATTCACTGTTTTCGGCTTGAAGTGAAAAGAACAGCCCTACAAACAATGCAATCAAGGCACCGCTCAGAACTCGTATAATGGCGATATTTTTATCCAGATTAAAAGCCTCTGCTGTAGTAATCCAGACAATTGGGTTTACGATTGGAGCGGCCAACATAAAGGTGATAACCTCAGACGGTTTAAAACCAATAAGTAGTAGTCGTTTTGCCAGTGGTACATTTCCACACTCACAAACAGGTAAAAATATACCAATTGCCATGGATTGAATATGGGATACGATAGGGTTTTTTGATTTGTATTTGAGGATTGAACTAGATTTGATAAAAACACCTACAAAAGCAGACACTAAAACCCCAATGACCACAAACGGCAGTGACTCGACTAAAATCCCTATAAATATCATCAGAAAATCTGACAACTTTGCAAGATACACTTGGTTCATTATTTCCTTCATTTACAGCCAAAACTTAGATTTGTTTGGAATTTAGTCAACTAAACTATACTGAATCAATAACTATAGTTGAGCAATATTTGACAATACGCAACTAAGTTGCAAGTAAATTTGATATGAATACAAGCAGATCAAAACTTCCTGTGACCGTATTATCGGGCTTTTTAGGAAGCGGTAAAACAACACTCCTCAACAACATACTCAATAACCGTGAGGGTTTAAAAGTCGCTGTGATAGTCAACGATATGAGCGAGGTAAATATAGATGCGGAACTACTCAAAAACGGAGGGTCAAACCTGAGTAGAACTGAAGAGAAGATGGTGGAAATGAGTAATGGATGTATCTGCTGTACCCTACGGGAAGACTTGCTCGAAGAAGTAAAAAAACTAGCTAACGAGCAGAAATATGATTATCTTTTGATAGAGTCCACGGGTATTAGTGAGCCAATTCCAGTAGCTCAAACCTTTGATTTTGTGGATGAAGAAGGGTATGGACTAGCTGATTTTACTTTGCTTGACACCATGATAACAGTAGTTGATGCAAGTACTTTTCTGACTGAGATCCAAAATGCCCAGAGCTTACAAGAAAGAAGTATGAGTCTCGGCAAGGAAGACACCCGAAATATCGCTGACCTGCTAATCGATCAAGTAGAGTTTGCCAATATAATAGTCCTCAACAAAGTAGATCTGGTCGATAAAAATATAGAATTAAATACTATAAAAGCACTCAAAACACTTAATCCAAGTGCTAAAATATATCCCACATCGAATTCAAAAATTGATCTCAAACACATCCTCAATACCAGATTATTTAATTTTGATAAAGCCAGTAACAGTGCAGGCTGGATAAAAGAATTACAAAATAAACACGTATCTGAAGCCGATGAATACGGAATCACCAGTTTTGTCTATAGAGCTAGAAAACCATTTCACCCTGATAGATTATGGAATTTTCTGCACAACACAAAGCTTGATAGAGTTATTCGAGCCAAAGGTTTTTACTGGTTAGCTACTGACATGCAAAATATGTATGAGTTTTCATTTGCGGGTTCCAATCGACGCTTTGGATCTGCTATTGGTTATTGGTGGGATGCAGTCACAAATGAATTTTGGCCAACAGAGAAATCAGATATAGATATCATAGAAAATATGTTTGAAGGAAAATACGGAGATAGACGACAAGAGTTAGTCTTTATTGGCATAGACATGGACAAAGACTCGATATGCAAACAGCTCCACGACTGCCTAGTTACTCAATCAGAATTTGAAGCTGGATGGGATCTATGGAAAAGCTTGGAGAGTAAATTTGTTTTAGAGACACTTCCCAATCAAACGAACTAGTATATGTTTGGGTTTCTCTCGGGGATCGCCATCGGCGTGTGGCACAGTTTTTGTTTTGGCGGGTTTATCATGGTCGCACTAAAGATATACGAGTGGTGGAATGATAGATATTATGATAAAAAAAGATCAACAGCCAAAAAGAATACTCCAAAAATAACTATTGAAATAACACTGAAGACTAATATAAAAAATTTAAAAAGAGACTATATATATGAGAATTTCAAGAACTTTCTTACTCAAATGAGTGCAATTCATGATATCCATAATCCGTTTGACACACACACTGTCAACAGAGCTACTCCACAATTTACCTTTGACATAGTCGCTACAAATGAGACTATCAAAATGTATATGACAACATATTATTTTCACACTAACTTCGTAAAGAATCTGCTACATCAAAGTTTTGAAGATATTAGTCTGCATCAAGTCAAAGATCCGTATTCAGAAATGGACTTAGACCACTGGGAGAAAAAACGTGGATCTTTTTTAGTGACGAAAAGCAAAGATATATACCCACTCAAAACCTATAAATGTAGCAGTTCGGATGATTTTGGGAATCTTATCGCCTTTATGAAAACTATACCTGCAGATTCCATTATGGCGATTCAGTATGATTTTCAGTCATTTAGCACAGCTGGTAAAAAGACACAGTGGAAAAGGCAGTTTGAAGATAAAAAACAAGAGTATTTTGGGAGTGAATTGGATTTCTATACAAAAGAGGAGGAGAAAGATCTCGACAATATTCAAAGAAAAATAAGTAGTCCACACCTCAAAACAAAAATTAAATGGATGATTCTGACTAACAATCGCCATCTTGACACAGACATTGTCGCACAATCAATTTCAGCTTACACACAAAGCTATGCTACCATAAATCAAAAAATAGGTAACTCGTTACTAGTGGATTCTAATCGCAGTTATAAATCTAAAAAATGGGGATTTTTAAATGGATGGGTAACTAAAAAAATGAACAGAGTGTATTTTGAGAAAGAAAATGAATATATGATGGATTACATATTTAACGGAATCAAAAAACGCATAAGAACACTAGATAAAGATGAAACTGTGATATTAACTCCCGAAGAAATCGCCAGCTTATTTAATATCAGAAATATCTGAAAGAATTAATCTTAAATTTTACAACTATCAGGCTTCCAACGGGGGAAATCTCTTTTTGACCACTCGAGCATTCCACCCGACATACTAAAGGCATCTATTCCTAGATTTCTCAAAGCCGAAGTAGCTAGTTTTGATGAATTTCCACGATAACAAACAACAATAACTTTCTTGTCTTTAATATCATCTAGTGATTCACTTATCCATTTTTCAAGATCATTATACTCGACATTTTGAGATTCGAATATATGAAAATCATTAAAATCCGAGTTTTTCCTAATATCAAGAACAATTACTTTCTCATTTTGTATTTCCTCGAGAGTATCTTCCACTTTGATTTCAAACTCTGATACATCTGAAAACTCAGTTTTTTTGATTACATCCAACTGATTGTTGAGCAACTCTTCGTTTTCTATCACTGGAAAATGTGAATCATCTAAGTATTCAAAATATTCATTTATATAGGGAAATGGACTATCACAACATATAAACACACACACAATTTCTCCATGCTTATTTCTCAATGTATCCAGAGTGCCAGATTCAGAGTGACCCTGAATATAATCCAATAAACCTTTTAAAATAAAGCCAGAACTAGGACCGACCACCAATCCATTTCTACACAGATCTAAACTTAACTTAAAAGAATCTATTGTTCCGATCTCTTGTACACTATCAACAACCCCTTTCCAATCAAAAGCAATTTCACGGAGTAAATTTTTAGTTCTTGGGCCTGGGACAGGATTATTAGCAAGCCGTGCTACACCTACATTTTGAATGTTTTGATTATGTTTTTTTAGGTATCTACCAGCTCCAACCATCGTGCCTGTAGTACCAAGTCCACAACAAAATACAGAAATATCACCTTGGGTTTGTTCCCATATCTGCTTCCCTGTCCATTTTTCGTGAGCTTGTGGATTGTCTGAGTTATCATATTGACCTACATTCAGCCATTTATTTTCCTGTGCCCAAACTTTTGCTTTATAGATACCACTTGTTTTATCTGACGGATCAGGACAAATTGGCTCAGTATTTACTATAATTTCAGTCCCAAAAACTCTAAGCATCTGTAGTTTTCCCGTCGATACTTCATTGGATACCACAGCTTTTGTTGAATTAATCCCCAATAATTTACCAATAATAGCCAGTGAGAATACAGTGTTTCCAGAAGAGTTTTCAATAAGTGTATCAATATTTTGTAACTCACCTCTCTGCTGTGCCTCAGTAAGCATATTATACGCTGGTAAAGATTTCACATTTGCAAGAGGCAGCGTGTTCATCATCTTAGCAAATATTCTAACCTTTTGATTCACAAATGGATTCAAGCTATCTGGCAATTCCACCAATGGTATATGAGGATTGTTGTCTGGATTGAGATAATCAAGCACTGAGTTCTCACCATCAAAAACGTTTAAATTATTTTTCATTGTAATATATTTTATTTGCACTAAGTTAATATTCAGCTAAATTTTACTCTGTATATGATAATTCATCATCCTTCCATTGAGTTAAAAAATACTGATTTAACCTGAGACCTAGAATCAATGAATTTTTATATAAAGAGGCTATGCTTTCATTATGGTTAAAGCTGTTAATATCTAATCCTGCATGATTCATTATTAAATTGACTCTAGCAGGGCATTTTTTTCCAGTTTTAACATGTTCATGTAGTTCACCAATAGTTGGAAACCCTATCAACTCTTCAAAATACAAAAAGCTCAGATAATTTTTAAATCGGATTTCACCCTGCATTTCTTTAATCTGTCTATCCAGTTCATCTAGTTCAGTTTGGTGTGTATTTTCACCACCTGAAACCACCTTAGCTAAACTTGAAGAGCCTATTATTATAGCTCCAAGCTCAGTTCTCTGTTTTCTTAAGCTATCTTTCTCCAAAGCTATAGCACACAGTCGTTTTGCCTCACGTACTGCTACGTTGATAAAGTTTTTTTCGGTAAGTACAGGTCTCTCCATAATTATATTCTTATATTTAAATTGGTTGTTTTGTTTCTTCAAATCTTTTGAGCATCTCGTATTTTTCCTGATCTGGAATTGTTTTTAGCCCATCTAAACGATTTGTAATACTAGTCAATTCTTGTTGAGTTTTTTCTGTTATTTTCTCCCAGTGATAATCCATGATTGATAGATCAGGTGAAATATATCCTAAAATGTTGACCCTGTTTTCACTTTCAAATTGTTGTGTTAATTGGTTCTCAGGATCATATTTATTGAGTATAAAATAAATTTTTAGGCCCTGTTCCTCCGTAATCTTTTTGAGTTGATTGGCTACTTTAATACTGTTTGTGTGACCTTCGACTACGGTACAAATCACATCACAACCGAAGTAAAGTCCATAATTTAGCATATCAGATCCAGCAACTGAGTCGATAATCACATACTCATCTTTTTTGACCTCTAGTGTTGGTAGGATATATTTGAGGTGACTGCTCAAACCATGTGCACATTTGTGTAGGTACATGATTTTTTCTTCGCCCAGACCCATGATTATACAGTTGAGATTTGGACGTATATTGACGGTATATTTCTCAATAATTTCGCTATTGAGATTCAACTGCAAGGGTCTGCAGAGAAAATATTCTGCCCATTTTCCGCTTGATTGCATCCCAATAAGAGATCGTATTTCCCTGTCAGCTCTAAAAAATAGTGGTACGGTGCCAGTGATTTCTAGACCAAAATTAGAGGCTAAATCCATGTTGTGATCAGCATCAATCGCTAGCACTTTTTTATTTTGAGCACTAAGATAATTTGAGATCAACCAAGATACCGTGCTTTTACCACTTCCGCCTTTTCCAGTAATTGCAATCTTCATATACTCTCACATACACGCAACTAAGTTGCTTATTGTCAAGATATTGAGCTATTATTGTTTGACTTTTTTGCAATTCAGTTGCATTTTTATATATGAACACACTACAATGTATGCCTAAAATATCTGATATAATTTTAAATACCTTAATCAAAAACCACAGACCAGTTGATTACCAATCAATACTAGGTGAGATAGTGAAAGAAACTGCCAAGCCAAACAAAACAACTGTGTACAGAGCTCTGGAGAGCTTAGAAAAACAACACAAAATTACTCGGGCAAATGTGTCTGATTCAAAAAGCTTTTGGGAAATTAAAACAAAAAACCAACTGCACATCCACTTTATCTGCAATGATTGCGGTGAGGTAGAGTGTAAACCAATTGATAATCAGATGTTGATGATGCCAAGCCCTGAGGGTTTCTCACTTCACAAAATGGAAATAAATGCGACGGGCACATGTGCAAATTGCACCAATTCTAAAATATAACCACCAATCAAATTACTATTTCAATATGCCTAAAAAATTATCTAAAAAAGTCTTTGTTCCAATTATTGCTGTCGCCTGTATTTTGATTTCATTATCAATTATCTTTCTGTCTAAAAAAGAGGTATCTGCACCATCACAAAAACCTCTAATAACCTCAAGTTTTTATCCAAATTATTTTGTTGCAACTGCTATCGGTAGATCAAACATCGATACCAAAAACATTACACCAGCTGGCAGTGAGCCTCATGATTATGAACCGACCAGTAAAGATATTCAGAGCATTTATGACAGCAAACTCTTCGTGTACAATGGTGCAGGAGTCGAAAGCTGGGCACCAAAAACTGCAAAATCTGCCGATGAAAAAGGTGTAAAAATCCTAAAAACTTCAGATAAGGTTGTGTTGTTTGATACTGACGATGAAGATGAGATACAAGAAGGTAATACTAAAGACCCTCATATTTGGGTTGATCCTATAAATATGAAAATTATTGCTGGAAATATCAGAGATAACCTCTCCCAAATCGATCCAAAAAATAAGCAATCATACACCGAAAATACAGACACACTTAATCAAAAACTAGATGATCTCGACCAGAAAGCTAGGTTTACATTTGCAAACTGTAGTCAGAAAAAGTTTGTCACCACCCATAACGCCTTTGGTTATTTTGCTAGACGATATGGACTGGAGGGGGTTTCTATCAACGGTATTTCGCCAGATAAAGAACCATCAACCCAAGAGCTAGCAGATTTAGTAGAGCAAATCAAAACTCAAAATATCAAAACTATTTTTACTGAGACACTGGTGAGTCCAAAACTAGCAGATACACTAGCACGAGAAACTGGAGCAAAAACACTCACTCTCAATCCTCTTGAGGGACTAACTGACGATCAAATAAAAGCTGGTGATGACTATATCACTATTATGAATCAAAACATCGCCAATCTAGCAATAGGTCTGGAATGTAAAACAAATTAAACGACTGATGATTACAACTCCTCCAATGAACCCGCTCATCACCGTATTAGATCTGTGTTTTGACTATGAAAAATCGATCGTACTCAAAGATATTTCGTTAAACATTTATGAGGGTGAGTATATCGCACTACTTGGACCAAACGGTGGCGGTAAAACTACGCTGATAAAACTCTTGCTCGGAATCATCAAACCCGCAAAGGGAGCGATAACCCATAACACACAACCGAAAATCGGGTACATCCCCCAAAGACTGGCTACAAACATACACTTTCCTGCAACCGTGAGAGAAATTCTAGAATCAGGCGGTGACTCGAAAACAGCAAATAGCCGAAGTATTTTCCAAAAATTTAATCTCCAACACCTACTCCATAAAACCCTAGACCAACTAAGCGGAGGAGAACGGCAAAAAGTTTTTGTGGCACGATGCCTTGTTTCAAACCCTCAACTCATTATTTTGGATGAACCTACTGTCGGAATAGATCAACAATCTCAAGATGAATTTTGGTCACTTCTCAGGGAGCTTCATCAAGTGCAAAAAATTGGTATCATTTTGATTTCTCATGATATAGCCGAAGTCACTCGAGATGCAACCCGTATACTGTATCTGAATCAAACACTCGAACATGATAACCCAAGTCTTATCAAACTAAACATAGGACACCATGCTCACTAATCTGTTTTACTACTCTTTTATTCAAAACGCTGTGATAGTTGGCATGTTGGTTGCGGTGATGGCTCCAGTAATTGGTCAATATTTAGTCGTTCGTAGGTTTTCGGCACTTGCAGACACACTGGCTCACGTATCACTTGTGGGTATAGTATCTAGCCTACTACTCAAAACTAACCCAATCCTCTCAGCCCTCGTCACCACCATAATAGCTAGTATTGGAATAGAATTTTTAGGACAAAAAGGGAAAGGCTATAGAGAATCAATTTTGACACTTTTTCTGACAGGATCACTCGGGCTAAGTAGTATTCTCATTAGTTTAGGCAGAGGATTCAATACCAGCATTTATAGCTATCTCTTTGGTAGTATAAATAGTATTTCGATCAGTGATATTTGGATAGTACTCGTAGTTTTTGTACTGGTTCTCAGCACAGTATTTTGGCAGAGGAAACAATTATTCATAGTCTCACTGGATAGTGAAATTGCCCAAAGCCAAGGCATATCTACCCGACTCAATAACACTCTCATCATGGTACTAGCTTCACTAGTTATTTCTGTAGGGATTCAGGCTGTGGGAGTGTTGTTGATTAGTAGCTTAATGATATTACCGGTACTCTCTAGTATGCTCCTAAAAAGGGGTTTTTATCAAACTATGATTTGCAGTGTTGTTTTTGCTGTATTATCAGTGTGGGCTGGAGTATTTGTATCTTTTTATCTAGGAATTGCTACCAGCGGAACGATTGTAATGGTAAACATACTTATCTACACCGTCTCCTACATTATCCCAAAAAACTCATTGTCTTGATCTGATTGATTTACAACCTTGGTTATTTTCTTTTTTATTATCGATGGTTGGGGCTCAGTATCAGTTTTAGGTTTTGCATTTTCAGTCAAATTATCAGTCACAGTAAAAATGGGTGACTGTATCTGCAGCTCTACATCTATACCACGCTGAGTGAGACTTTCAATAAAATCAACTAGCTCAGCTTTGGGTGGTAACTCCGAAATCATCATAGTTACTTTGCCAGACATACGAGTACTAACCTCCTTGTTATTTGATAATTATGTCAAATTGTTGGTCTACATTTTGAGCATTGACTAAAGTGGGGTTGAGTTTGATTGTTTTGCTATGCTTTACGTCACCGCCGATCATGCTGGTTTTGAACTCAAAAATACATTGAAAAAATGGCTTGTTTCCCACACCACAGAGTTTATTGATATTGCTCCAAATCTTGAGAAAGGTGATGATTATCCTATACGATCAGATGAATTAGCACAATACCTACATGACTCAGATAACCGTGGCATAGCAATCTGTGGTACTGGTCAGGGTATATGTATCGGGCTAAATCGATATTCTCATGTCAGGGCTGTGTCACCATCAACAGCAGAAATCACCAAACTCACCAGACTACACAACGATGCAAACGTGCTTTGCCTAGACGGTAGGTTTATGGATTTTGAGACAGTTATAGAAATTGTAACAATATTTTTAGATACAAAGTTTTCTGATGACCCTAGGCATATTAGGCGGATTGGGATGTTGTCCCGTACTGGTTCAAATCAGATATAGAAATACGAATTTGCTCAGTTGTATCGCGGTTTCGTACTGTCACAGTCTGATCCTCGAGTGTCTGATAATCTACACATACACACCAAGGAGTGCCGTTTTCGTCTTGGCGGGCATAGCGTTTCCCAATACTTCCAGCTACGTCATAATCCGCTGAAATACTATCTTTTCTGAGCTGTGAATATATTTCAAATGCTTTGTCTGCTAGACCATCCTTTTTCATGAGTGGTAAAATAGCTATCTTGAAGGGGGCTAAAGCAAAAGGGAGTGATAGTACGATTCTTTTTGGAGCAACCGATGAAATTATGGTTGAATTTACATCAGACATATATGCATGGTTACTTATCAAACAATATACTGTCAAATAGTAGGGTCAATAATTAAAACATCTGAGTCATTTGGGAAATCTTTTATGTTTTTGGTATAAATAATATCTATATCATTTTGCAGGGAGATTGCGTACAAGTTTGTATCATAAATCCTACCACTAAATACATCTTTTTCTAAAGCAATTTCAAAAGTTATTTGTGTAGTGACTTCATCATCATATAAAATAGAGATACTATCGTGTTCGATATAAAAGAGACATGTTTCCAAAATCTCTCCTAACTTTTTTGAATCACCTTTTATTTGACTGCTCATAAACCTATAATACTCCAAAAGGCTACGAGCAGAAATACTTAATTGATAATTTCCAGCTAACCCATCTTCCAATATTCGATTTGATTTTTCATGAAATGCACTCTTGTCGTCATCTGCATAGATCAAAATGTTCGTATCAATTAAAACCCTATCCATATAATTCCTCTTTAGAAATAATTCTGTTAATTCCAATACTTTGAATACGTCTACGGTGCTTTGTTTTATTAATTGATTTCTGTAAATATTCTACTGGCGCCACATTTAGATATGCGACAATCTGAGAATTTGATATAATCCCAATACTTTGCCGATTATTCTTTTTTAATTCAGCAATGACAGTTTTAGGTTCACGGATAAGCTTTGTAATACTGACGGTTTTTAGCATACCATAATCGTATAGATATCATATTAAATTGTCAAATTAAGGTACTCGATCCCAGATCAAATATTTTACGAGGAGCTGCCACAGGTATATCTAAAACATATTCATGGAGGGCTGATACATCCTGATAGAACAGCTTATCGCCTCTGAGATTTTTTTGGAAAAGACTGTTGGTTATCTGTACGTCGTGCATGCAATAATCCAGCAGTTCAAACCATTTATCATCCTTGTAGTAGTGCTTGTAGACTTCGTAGCTGTCAGTTTTTGCGGTGCCCAGTGTGGCTTTTGCTAAATCATCGAGCTTAGCTTTGAAACCAGCTTTTTTTTCAAACTCTACCATGATATCATAGCTGCTCAAATCCATCAGATTGTATGAGGAGTATTTTTGGAGAACTGGTAAATCAAACCACAAATGATTGTACCCAACAACCAAATCAGCCTCGACAAACATCTCCAGCAATTTCTCAGTCTGATCCTCAAAAAATCCCACATACTGATCAGTCCAGCTGATATAGGCACAAGCAACAGAAGACCGAAACTCTTTTGTATCAATTTTGTTTGACCCACTAGGAGAATAGGTCTCAATATCAAAAACAATATAGTTCATAGTCAACTCTGAGAATAAAGTTAGTTGGTTGTCAAAGCAATATATAGATATAAGCTCCGACAATCAATATTGTGAGACATTAAAAAATAAATCCATTTGATTGCAGCTCTTTCCGTAATTCTGAATTTTGCGTATTAATACGAACTAAACTAGGTAGGTTAATCAGACCAGATTCTGGATCAATTCTTTTCTCAAGTAACTGCATGAATTCGTACACACCTCCAAATTTTGTAGGATCTTTTGGTGACGGCATAGCAAACGAAGTTATTCCCATGTTATATAAAATACCAGCAATATCAGGTTCAAGATTTGCAACTATCTCGCCACAGACGCTAATTTTTGCCTTAGGAAATTTAACTCTAACGAACTCCATAGTACCATACATAATAGAAAGCAATGGATTCGGATTTGCCCCTGCTTCGGATACAACCGCTAGACCTGATCCTTTTTGTCTATCAATTCCCTGTGCTCCAGCAGCCAAATCATTAGTTGCAAATGAGCATGTTATCTGTTCTTCGCTAAACTCACCACGATTAATATTTCCAATATCTAATGCCATCTGCACATTTTCAATCATAGGACCAACACTTAGATTCTGGTACGTATGAAGACCTGCTGCTTCCATCATGCGAAGCATAATATTTACTTCTTGGGCTGATTTAGGATATTCAATTGTGAATTTAAGCTTCGTGTCTTTACCTTCAGATTTTAGTTTCTCTAGTACTGCTTTAATCATTGGTATTTCAACCATTTGGAAAAATTTAGGATGTTCGCAGGTTAGTGTTGCCCCTTGAATTGCACTAAACTTATCGTCTCCATACTTATCATACAAAGCTTTCATATCAGGATGAGTTCTAGCAAAATGTTCATTTCCTTGTGGCCCACAGTGCCTGTAATTAAAGACTTCAAACTCAGATACTGAATCGTATACTTCTTTAGTTAAACAATCTTTTAAATCATCAAATCTATAATCATTTTCAGGGTTAATATAATTAAAACCTCTAAAGTTTGCCATTAAGAATGGGTTTGGTCTAAACAATGTACATTCTTTGAAGCCAAAGCCATCTCTTCCAAACTCTCTTGCTGTTGCTGAATCGCTCACGTTTATACCTGAAACAAAATATCGAAGTGGTTCATTAGCTAATTTTTCTTTGATAGGGAAAGCATTCTCAACTTGCACTTGATGATACGCAATTAATTCATTAATGTATGATTGAGTTGTATCATTTACTGCAATTACCATACCTTTTCCATTCGAATTCGGATAGGTAAATATGAAATATTTTTCACCATCTACAAGTGTATCTCCAACACCAGTAAGACATGGAATCCCCATTTCTCTAGCTTGAACAGCTGCGTGTGTAAACTTACCAGTAACGAGTTTCTCAACAAACCCTTTGATTCCAGGTTGTTTATACTCAACAGCATCATCTTGAGTGATGGTATCATTAAGAAATAAAATAGAATCATTATGTCTTGTAACGGGTGGTAAATTCCCTGCGGAATAAACCGTAGCAATCACCGCACCCTTACTTAGTACATCACCTATTCTAATATATTTTAACACTTCTTCATCAATAGTTTGAGGTATCGTACCAATAAGTTGATTCTCTTCAACGGTTATAGGTCTAGTTTGGACACATTCAATTCGTATAGTTCCATCATCATTTGTAATGATAGCGTATTCTGATTCCATATCATGTCCAGGATATAATCTTTCTATTCCTGTGACAAAACTATCACCTATCAGTGTTTGAATGAGGTCTAAATCGAATGCTGGCTTTATTGCTGAATCAGGAATTGCTACTTCTTTTTTCATTTCAGAGTCTGGTAACCTCCAATCATAACCTTCATTGATTAAATAGCAAGTATTTTGTACTGGAGTATATATTCTAATATATTCCACAGAACTTTCAATTGAATTAGTTGCATAATAGACAATGGTTTCTGGGTCAATACGAGTTGAATCGGTATCTATTATATAGTTTTCAATATTTTGGGCAACAATTCTATCAACTTGAACCAATGGTAATCCAGGACAAGAGTCAGCAATCGTTGCTCCAGTGCCGTTCGTTAATTGTATAGCAATTTTATCTCTTCCATCATACCCCATTTGCTTGTGAAAGATATATGCAGCCCCAACTTTATTGACTAATTGATCGTCAGTCAAATCCATGTAGTTTTCAGGATATACGAATGGCATAGCTGTTTCCGCCATTGCTTCTCCCTGTCCAGGATTAAAGTTACTGCCATTTTCATCTCTTAACCTACCTCTGTTTTCAAGCCCTACTATATTAAATAATGAAGCGGCAACACGAATTACATTATCTCTAAATAATGCAAAGTCTTCTTCAGGGTTACTCTGGAGTAACTGTGCATTAGAATCACCACAACCTGCCAAAGACGCATCTGGTGAGTCTTCAATAATCGCAGCGGATCTTACAATCTTACCACTGACAGGAAGCAACCTATATGCAAGCCTTACTGCCTCTTCTGCTTTCTGAGAAGGCACTTGTTCTATAATTTTTCTTTTTATTAATATACTTATTGACTGCAAAACTTCAGGCTTATATGAATTAAAAGGATAATGTATGTTTGATGCACCTCCAACAGATTGAAATATGTCTGAAATTAAATTTTGTACATCACCTATAAGTTCGAAATAGAAGCGAGTTGTAAGTGGTACAACATCGGGGCACTGTATGCCAGCATTTAACATTTTAAATATGTTATAACTTTTTCCTCCAATAAGTAGTATACAAACTTTTTCAAACTCCTCAAACTCAAGTTTCAACTTTAGATATTCATAATTTTCTTTAGTAAATACCAAGATATTATTCACGTATTCATTAACTTCTAGATTAGTAGTCACAATCTCATTGCTTGGTGCATTTGTTTTACTAGATACGCTTTCAATGAGCTGAGCTAACATAGCAATTATGTCTTTTTTGGGTAGCTCTGATCTACCTATTCGACCAGTTAAAACTCCAAGTAAATCTGTATTTGGCATATAAAAATATAATTTAATTACGCCACAAGTATCATACACAACCTCAATAGATTTACACTAATTTTGGTTCCGCAATGACTGTGGACAATACGCTTTCCATACATACAGGTTCGAACTTGTCAATCATTTTGCTAAAAAATTTAAGCGATATATTATTCTCAGAAAAAAATTCCAGAAAAAATATACAGAAAAAATATTCTACTTCTCTTGATAAAACTCAAATAAACTCGCTAGAAACATCCTGTTGAACCCTGCAGAAACCTCTACAATATATGGATTATATCGTTCATTTGTTTCTGGATCAAAATAGGTCAAATCCTGTCCACTAAATTTAGCGTGTTGGTCTGTGTCGTAGCTAGTTCGATTGTGCACTCCACACATTTCCTTCCAGCCCATTTCTCCATAATTATACTCGATATCCCACGCATCCTTGGCGTAAAAAACCAGCTCATCTTTGTCATGCTGTCTCCATCGTAAATTCTCCTCACTAAACCCTAGCTCCTTGGTGAAAAAATCCCAAGTATACTGTTTCCAAAACTCATAACCCTCATCCTCGTTGCCCGGTTTTACAAAATACTGTACATCCATCTGCTCAAATTCACGGGTTCGAAACATGAACTGCTTTACAGTAATCTCATTTCGAAATGCTTTCCCAATCTGAGCAATCCCAAACGGTAGCTTGCGTCTAGTAGTCTCTTGAACAGCTTTCCAATTCAGATAAATATTTTGACAGCTTTCCCCTTTGAGATAGGCTAGACTATTGGCATCTTCAATCGGGCCCAGATGAGTTTTTACCAGCAAATTAAATTTTTTAGCATTTCCCAGTGGATTTCCATCGGGAGATTTGAGATTTTTGTCTGTGATAATCTCATCTACTTGCTCTGGGGTGAGTGCTCCTGCATTTTCCATAATCCCCGCATCCTCTATGAGGTGATCAGCTCGAAATCGCTTTTTGGTAACCATATCCTCGACCAGTAAATCACTAAAACCTCCGATATGACCACTAGCCTCCCACGTTTTTGGGTGCATAAAAATTGCCCCTTCTATCTCCACCATATCCGTCCTACTCAAGACGTTGTGATATCTCCAGCACTTCTCAATATTTTTTTTGAGTTGCATACCGAGTGAGCCAAAATCATAGGTAGCTGCAAATCCACCATATATCTCTGATGATTGATATACAAAGCCTTTTCTCCTGCAAAAATCTACAATTGTCTTGAGTGAAATGTGTGTGTTCGTTGGCATATTTTTTAAAAAGTAAATGGTAATGGTAATTTAATGTTCTTTGACAAATCTACACTAATAAATTGGTAATAAATGCTGTATGTCAAATATTACACCACCGACCAAACCTAATACAAAAATTATAGCAACCATTGGGCCAAGCAGCCAAAACGATACCATTTTGAAATATTTCGTGGATAATAATGTAACCATAGCTCGACTAAACTGTTCGCATTCAGCCGTAGATTGGCACCTAGAGGCAGGGCAAATGTGTCGGGCTCATGGTCTGGAGGTGCTCATGGATCTCCCGGGGCCAAAAATCAGATTAGGAAACATAGCGACTGTAAAAACTTTTGAGTCTAGTAAAATTTTAGTCCTTGAGCAAGAGAATCCAACTAAAAAAGACATGTACCCATATTTAGACAAGAACGGTAGAAGTGTATTACCCTATGAGTTTCCTATCCACAAATATGTAAAAGTTGGTGATGCAATTTTTGTAGACGATGGTAAAATTGAGTGGCACGTGACTGAAATCATCGAAGACAAAGTCATGGTTGAGGTGTACCAAGGCGGCCCAGTAAAATCACGAAAAAGTATGAATATGCCTCAGACGAGCCTGACTGTAGATTTCCTACGGGATCGCGATATTCTCTTTATCAACGAACTCCTCCCTGTACTCCGACCTGAGATAGTCGCTTCGAGCTTTGTAAAGACTGTAGATGATATTTTGAAGCTAAAAAAGATGATTAGTGAGGTTTTGATCAAAAATAATATAACGGATTATTATCCAAAGATTTGTGCCAAATTAGAAATGTCAGAAAGTGTGAGCGATACAAACCTACCAGCACTAGTCAGTGAATGTGATATTCTGATGGTAGCTCGAGGAGATCTAGCCCTAGAAACACTACCAGCTCATATCAGCGTCCCATTTTTGCAGGAGAAAATCAAACTGGAGTGCCAAAAGCAAAACAAACCATTTATAGTCGCCACACAAATGCTCGAATCTATGATCGAATCCAGTGTCCCTACTCGTGCTGAAGTCTCAGATATTTATAGAGCAGTGTTTTTAGACAAAGCTGACTACATCATGTGTAGCGGAGAAACAGCAGCAGGACTCCACCCCAGAAAAAGCGTAAAAATCATGAGCGATTTGATAGAGTTTAAGCAGTAGGTGCTGAAAGGGTGTGTTTGCTATCGCCCTTCATCTCCACTTGGTTTCTCCAGCCTCTCACGTCAAATATTTGGATACTGTTAGTCGCATCACCAGTAAGTGTAGTTCTTTCAGGAATTAGGGGTTTTTTGTCTTTCAGTGTAGATTCTATCTCGTCAATAAGCATATCTATATCCAAAGTTTGAAAGAGGTTTTCATACCAAGACTTGTAACCAGCTAATGTTAAGTTTTTGATAGGTTCTAATTGAACCATACTAGAGGTAAAATTTTCTGCATAAAGTTTCCAGTATGATGCAGGTTTCTTGGCGTTTACCGTAAAATCTTTATTCTTTGGATTATGAACTAAATCTCGAATTGCACGAATCATTTTTAAAATAACTAATAATTCTAATGGTCGAAACTCAAAATCTTTAACAGTAATTTTATTGTATTTGTTTTTAGCAAACTCCAAGAACTCTCCAAAATCTTGATCACCATCAATATCGATTCTATTGATCTCCTCCTGTAGTTTTCTAAAAATACTTTCATTTACTTCATCTGATCCAAAAACTCGAGTTTCATTCTGTTTTCTTTTTTGCATTCTTAAATAAACACCTCTCGATTTTTCACCTTTGTATGTATGCTCATTAATATTTTGAGTGTGTTTAGATTTGTAGTACAACACTAGTTTATTTAGAGCAACCAATGCTAAAAATGTAGAATCGGGGTCGTTTTTATATACAAGACATTTTCTAGGTTGCATTGAATGTACGAGACTTGAAGACTCTTCATCCGTTAGAATGCTATCCGAAAAAAAATGAGATTCATTTAGTTTTTCATAGAGTTCTGCTCTAGTTTCTGGAGTTGGTTTTTGATTAAACAAAAATTTCTGTAAATACAGATTTAAAACAGGTGTGAATCTATACCTGTCAATCGCTTTCAAATATGTAGTGGATAGTAAAAATATTTCGTCTGGCGGCATAATGGTTGCATTAACGCACACAAAAGCCTTCTTTACAAGGGGATATTTATCTTGGGTTTGTGTTTTTATCTCAGGCGGACAGCCATGGAATTTTATTTCCAAAGAACACTAGGATGTTAAGCACAAACAATCCTAACCAGATTTGGATATCGGCAATGTTGAAGTATCCGAGATTGCTACTAAAATACTGAGCTGGTAGATAGTCGGTCACCGCACCAAAGAACACAAACTTTTCCAAAAAGTTACTAGTAGCTCCAGCGATGATGATTATAGAGACTATCATGGCAAAGTTTTTGAGTTTCAAAAAAATCAGCGTGGAAATAATCAGTGAGAGTATAAAAAGTGA
>JAYWFX010000057.1:0-7771 GCA_043778575.1 bacterium
TGCAATATATATATCAGCTCATTTGATCGACCAAATATCCGATATACGGTGGCTGCTAAAGATGATGGTTATACACAGCTACAGAATTTTGTGAATACATGGACAGGTGAATCAGGAATTGTGTACTGTCTGTCACGTAAATCCACTGAGGAAGTCGCCAAAAAACTCACTTCATTTGGGATACCAGCTCGGGCTTTTCACGCTGGTCTCAGCACAGAAACAAAGCAGGAAACCTACGATGATTTTATGCAGGATAGACTACAGGTGGTGGTAGCAACGATTGCATTTGGTATGGGGATCGATAAGCCAGATGTACGGTTTGTAGTGCACTGGAATCTTCCCAAAACTATCGAAAACTACTACCAAGAAACCGGTCGTGCGGGTAGGGATGGGCTACAGAGTGAGGCTTTTTTGCTGTTTGATGCAGGGGATTCAGTGATGCTCAGGTCGTTTATCCAAAAGGGTTCCAAGCCAGCTCATTTTCAGACCAAAGAATCTCAGATTTTTGATAAGATTCAATATGATAAACTGGATAGGCTCATTGATTTTTGCCAAACTGGTCAGTGTCGTAGGAGGGTTTTACTCCAGTATTTTGAGGAAAGGAGGGACAAAGACTGTGGAAACTGCGATTGCTGCCTGAACCCAAAAGACACTATAGATGGTTTAATCATCGCCCAAAAAATCATTTCTGCTATTTCTCGAACTGGAGAACGCTTTGGTGCAAACTATATTTTGGATGTGTTGATCGGTGCTGATAATGAAAAAATTACTCAAAATAAACATAACGAACTACCCACATTTGGAGTCGGCAAGGATAAATCAAAAAAAGAGTGGAGTTCCTATATCAACCAGCTCATTGGTATCGGTCTGATCGAGGTAGTCTATGATGGATTTATCAAGACACTAGCCCTCAACGAGGAATCTAAAAAGGTGTTATCTGGATACATCGATGTGAATTTGATAGAATATGTAGAGGTAGTCAAAGCTGAAAAACAAGTTCGAGTAGTGCATCAAAACACTGATTTGTCAGCATCTGAGAATAAACTATTTGAGAAGCTCAGAACGATCCGAACAGGTCTAGCGGCTCAGGAAAAAGTCCCAACATTTTTGATATTCAGTAACGCTACACTCGTTGATATGGCACAAAAACAACCCAAGACCTTTGACGAGTTTGGAGAGGTTAGCGGAGTCGGTAAACAAAAACAAGCTAAGTACTGGAAAGAATTTGTTAGGGCATTTGAGAGATAACTACAATCAAAACAGAGTATTTACAAAGCTATTTTTTTGGTGTATTATTATACAAAGAAACCTAGTGAATAAACTAGTGACAAACTAAAACCAAAACAATTATGAGGCTACTACTCAAACAACTGTACAATGGTGTACTCGATGAAACTACTGCTGAGTGGGCTGATGTGATCTGCGAACTGGCTTGGCACACTGATTTTGACACACTCCCAGTAGAGAAAAAACAGAGTGTATTTCATGATTTAGACAAAAACTTTACTGCATTTATGGACGCCGAGTTTATCAAACTCAAAGCAACCGATGAGACATTTTTAACCCGTTGGAGCATGCTCAAAAAAAGCGACTTCAAAGAAAAACTCTGGAACCAATTCTCTGACATAGCCGAAATGTCTAAAGCCATATTTGTAGAGTATATCAATAACTACCTAGAAGCCGAGAAAAAATAACTTTTAAAATAAAACAAACAATAGGAACAGATCTGTGAACACTTTAAAAACTCAACTAGATACACACTCAGGAAGACCAACTGTAGTCGACACTGCTGAAACTGGTCTAAAATCTCTAGAAAAGAGAAAACTACTTGGATCAATCAAGCTTCATAATGTGATGGAAAAGGTAGTGAATCAAATATCAACTAATCCTACCTTAGCACAGTTTGGTCTGGTACAAAGACTACAATCATTTCTAGGTGAATCAAACACAAAACCTCAACCTCAGCAAACTAAAGCTAGCACTGAAAATAAGATACAACCTCAGTCCATAGCGGATCCAGTAGCAAAAACAGAATCCTCAAACACATCTCCAGATGTCACCAAACTCGAACAAACACTAAATACATCACCAACGCCAGAGCAGATTCAGGATAGGTTTAATACATTAGTGAAAAGATTAGAAATTTTTGAAGAAAAACAACGAGAATTACTCTCATTTGACAAGCAAAAAGGCAATTTTGGATCTTTGTCAGGAAGCGACGTAACTCCGCAGGGAATACAAAACATCGATAAGATTGTCACTACCCTCAAATCAGAAATCCAAGACGATCCAGAGATGTCCAGTTTGTGGAGTGTAAAGTTTGGTCTAAACGGTTCAGGTGATGATTTGGTTGGAAAAGTAAATAGTAATAAAGCCAGTGAAACTTTAGACCTAGGAGCTGACGAGTTAACGATGAATAATTCAGAACCTGAGAGCTATTCTGTAGTTTTAGAGTCGATTTTAAATAGAAATACTCTGGATAAAAATAAATTAGAGGGTGATATAATAAACAGTGACGATGAATCGGAGAAGACTTTTTTGAAAGCCAAGCTATCTATCTTGAATGAACACATAACACAAATTCATGATTTGATAAAATTAAGTGACTATGTTGAATATTTCCACAACGATTATTCCCCAATTGCTACGCGTATTAATACTCAACTCACAGCACTATTAAAGTCATCTCCTTTACAACAGCTAATTAAAACCCGAGAGATAAAATTTTTAAAGAAAAGTCTGAGCAACTTGAGCTTCAATCTTGAAAAAATCCGAGAAGATTTGTCAGTGTCAAGTGTTGATGAAGCAAAGAAAATATTGAGTCAAGGGTACAGAGATAAACCAATAGTTACTCAGAGAATAAATCTAGATAGTTTAGAACAAAAATGGAGCAAAAATATTAAACGAACACGAGAATTATCTAATAAATCTGAAAAATGGATTGATAAGAGGTTGTCTTTTGCTGAGAACGAGAAAGAACTCTTTTCAATGGATGTAAACAATAAAATTAAATCAATTCAAGAAATAGATGAATGGTTTGATAAAAACGAAGTGAGTGATCAGACTAAACAAAATGCTTTAAAAGCAAGGTATGGACAGGTACAAAAGCAAAAAGATATTAGCACAGCTGATTAATAAAAAAAGTTTTTGACGTAAGTGTAGTAAAAGACTTTGATCGTTTTGAAATGCCTTTTTGCACAATTATCTATTTAAATAGTAAAGATTATGAAACATTGTGTAAAAAAATTGGATCTTCTGGCAGTGCAGGTTTTTATACTAACTCAAAAGATACTGCTATAACTGTTATTGATGCAAAGTATGCGACTGATAGATCTCTGTTATTACATGAATATCAACACGCCATCAACAATGTTTTGAAACCCATAAAGGAATCAATACCAACACACAATCATTCAGTTTCTGAAAGTGTAAAAACTCTAGATATGGAGGCAAAAGAGCTAGGATCAGCAAAAGATGAGTTGTTAGCGTACTTGTATAACACATCAAACCCCGCAGATGTTTTTAAGACGCTTGATGGTAGCAACTCTTTGTATCAATACAGAAAGACTGGTTTGGAATTTTCTCGTCTTCCAGAAGATTTTAAGCTGAATAAATTGAAGAATACTGATGGATATAAATACAAATTAGGAATTATGACTAATGCTTTGTACTCTGGTCTTGATTCTATCAAATCAATATATTCTTCAAAACCTCAAGAAGAGCAAATTCAAATATGTATCGCTTTATTCAGAGACGCTAATCCTGAAAACTGGGCGAGTTTAGCTAAACTTCTCTCAGCAAAAGCAGATAAAATAATACAACAAGCTCAAACACAACAAAAATAAAATCAATAATAATAACAATGAACAAAAAATATGCCCCAAACACTTGAAACACAACAATCTGGCGAACATGAACAGTCTGGAGGAATTACACCTTTTGACAAGAGATCTGGGATGGCTACTGGAGAACTGGGACAAGCTATGAAAGAGTTGATTGGTCAGTTAGAGTCATCTGTAAAGGAGTTAGATCCAGAGGTAATCGGTGATTTAGCTCATCTTTTGGGTGACGAAACCAGTAAAGCTAACCCGATAATATCTTTTGCTAAACCACCAACAGATTCAAAAGAGGCGAGTAAACCTGAGGTTACTAGCTCCGAGACAGTCACTCCTCCAGATCAAGAGACACCAAATGGTAGGGATCCTGTAAAAGAGCTATCAAATATTGGAAATTGGGCTGTCAAAGGGGGTGCATCTATGGTTGATAGTATCTTGGGTGGGTCTACTGCCAATGTCTCTCCAGAGCAAATGGATCAGGGTGCAAAAGATCTAAAAAGCTCTAAAGAATCATCTGTCCGTGAATTGGCTGCAGCCATGGAAAATTTTGGTTCAGTTTCAAATATACAAAAAGTCGATCTCAATGAAAATAAGGGCATCGATACAAAGAGTGTTTTGGATGATGAAAAAAAGCATTTGTCAGTGCTGGGTGAAAAGCTCAATGCCCTCAAGGGATTAAAACCCGATTCTCCAGAATTTTTGGATGAGCTGAAAAATATGCAATTAGCCCAAGGTGATCGTGTGGATTTTGGTAGGATTGAGATTTTATCTAAGGCGCTCTCGGACAAAAATCTGATGGAAACAGCTAAGAATTTAGACACGAGTAGTATGACGAGCTCAAAAGACGTAGCGTATTCAAGTGATGCAAAGAGTGTGCTGGGGGGAACCACAAAACCGTACAGCAAAACTCTAGCCGAGATAGTCATGGATCTGTCTAGGGGGGGGGATATGAATCAAACAGAGGTCAGCAATGGGCAGGGGCTAGGGTAGATCAAATCCAAAACCAAACCGATCTCAACAGGGCTTTGTGGAATATGCAGTCTATGCAGGATCTGGATAAATATGTAGCAGATAACAAGCTATCAAAAGCTGATCCAATAGTTGCAAAACTGTATGAAAGTGCTGATGCTGTGCTCAAAGACCAAAAGATGTCTGACGGTGATTTTATGGAGTCAAAATTTGGTAAGCAGTGTAGAGACCTGCCGGTAACTCGTATAAACAGTGCACTCAGGACAGATATAACATTCCATAATAAAAGAGATTATATGAGTATTAACAATGAATCAGCAGAGGCGAATAATGAGAGTGGAGGTAGAAGTGAAAGTGGAAAAAATATTGCATATTACCCTTCGCAGTATAGTTTTGATTATGCACAGGAACATGAAGCTACTCATGACTACTATGGAAAAGCAAATCTAGATCATACTGAGTCAGGTAGATCAGGGCTATCATCTGTAGATCAAAGAATCAGTTCAGATAAAAACGAGCTACTCGCATATGTCACAGATAACACCATATCTGATGCAGTAAAAACCCTTTTGGAAAATAAATTATACAATGATGTAAATCCACCCGAGCGTGTAAAGATGGTCGAGTTTATGGGGAGTTCTCTGACAGCAGGGCAGGGATATTTGGCTAAACTATTTCCCCAATTTTCCACCCAAGAGCTAAACAGGGCTTTGTCTTCATATTATGCTACTGTAGATCCTAGGGATTTTGGCAAGGCTACATCTGAACTCAGAAAAATGGTAGATGCAAAGGTGGATGTCAAATCAAGTAGTGATAAACCTGCTAACTCGACAGTATCTTTTTCCAGACCGCAATCGAACTCAAAAGAAGTTACTAAGACGGAAGTTGCAGTTTAACCCAGATTACTCTAAATGCCTCAAACACTTGAATACTCACCCCAAGAAATAAAAATGTATCTGACTATGTATACGGCGTATTACGGGGAGTTGACTGACATGATGAGTGACAATGATAAAAACCAAGCTATTGAAAATATAAAAAAAGTATTTGTAGATTTTATGCTGGAATATGTCAAAACGCGACATAGTCAAAAAGAATCCTACAGGATGATGGCTGGGCTACGGTTCAAGGGTACAGGGCAAATAAAAAAATTTCCAGAGTTACCGAATCTTTTTCTGGAGTCGTACAATGCATTTTTATCTAAAATCAAAACAAACCTAACAATCTAAAACAAATTCTAAATAAGCTCTCATTTTTAACGTAATATGGTCATGGACATGCCACCAGCCGAAATCATCAAACCTCCAGTAGCTGAGGTCAAGCAAATCTCTGCAGAGCAGTCCCAGAACCCACTCGCAGGAAAAGATGGTAAACCAGATATGGCTAAAATGATAGCAGCTACCCAAGCCGCAAGTAGGTTGGAATCCAATACACAGAAAGCTCAAACTACGCTGGGAAATAATTTACTTGGTACTTTTGGTGTAGATAAGTTGAAAATGGGGAAGCTCGGTCTGGGAGTAAACAATGACTCAGCCCAAGATGCTGGGTCGGTATCTGAACAGGGGTTTGGTGAAGAGCAAACCAAGACATTGCAGTCTCTCCATGTACTGAAGGGTATGATACAAAATGCTCAGACTATTTTGGGTCGGGCAAATCTGAATCAACTGAGACAGCAATCGGGTCTAGGAACTAGTATCAACCTCAATCAGGCAAACATTTTGAAACAGGGTGAGATAGGAAAATATGCACAAGCAACTAGGGATATCGATACACTCATACAGCTAGCTAGTGGCAAAAACCCAGATTTAGCTCAGATAAACAAAAGTGTAGAAAACCTGATGGGAATCCTCGGTGCAGTTTCCAGTGAAGCACAAACAAAAGCGGATTTACCCCCAGATTTGTCATTGGGTAGCAGATGATATTTTACTAATTCCCAGACTTTTCGCTTTTTATACCTAGTGGGTTTGCTTCATCAAATAACACACTAGTGCCAGTTGTTTTTTCTGGTGAACGTGCTTCTGAATCCAAAAACTTAGTTACGATACTCTCTGCCTCCTGAGGATCTGACCTCTTGGCATTTTCAAAACCACCGATTACTACACTTATTACTTGGGCTTTGATTTGAGTTGATATTGAAGGAGAAAGCGTCTCTAATGAGGATATAAGACTTTTTAGAAGTGCTTTTTTTGTCGATGGATCCAAGCCATCTGCTGTTGTTTTAAAGTGCGTAGATACATTGATTAGATCTCTAAGTTGAAGCTCAACCTCAAGATTTCTACACTGAAGTGCGGCTGATAGGTATCTTATGCTTGCATCCATACTTTTTGTTACTGTTTCTATATCTTTGGCTGATACGTTGTCTAATTTTTGTTTGGTGTATGTATTAAAAACTTCTTTCATTATTTTTGTTAGATCCTCTACGCTTCTACTCTCTACTTTCATAATTGGGTCGCATTGAATTGGGCTCGCAGGTTGTACGATTTCTGGTGCTGGTAAGGGTTGTATAGTTGGTGGTTCTGCTACAGCTGGTTTACCTAGGAGTCTATTCACTAGTTCAGGTGCTCCAGTCCGAACGTACAGGTCACTAACACTGTTCCCAGAAAGATCAAGTACCTTATTTGCTAACAAAGCGGTAACAGTCACTCCAACCAAAATAGATCTTTTACTTCTCAAATCTACTCCTTCTATATTGCCCATATTTATTTTTATTTTTAAGTTTTTTATATTTCTAACATCCCCATTATCCCACTCTTTTTTCTTTTGTGCAAGATACTACAGGTGTAGGGTTAGTTTTTCTATTTGGTTGATAAACTCTGAGGCAGTTACAATATTTGTTTCGTAGAATGGGTTGAGCACTAGGAGATCTTTGTCGCCAGTAACAATATAATGAGCATTTGAGTCATATGCTAATTCTAAAATCATATTATCTTTTGGATCTCTACACTTGGTTACTATCGTGTGAGTAG
>JAYWFX010000058.1:0-2946 GCA_043778575.1 bacterium
GTGGGAGCATTCCTGAGTCGAGATAGTATTGGTTACCCACCCCATTTACCCAGCAACTTTCTGGCATAGGATTATATTGACATGGTATTCTGCTCCATGTCTCAAAATGAAGATGAGAAGCAGTGCTATTGCCGCTATTTCCTTGATTACCAACTTTTTTGCCACGGTCTACAGTATCCCCATCTTTTACATCGATTGTTTTAAGATGTGCATAGAGAGCTGTTGATCCATCCCCTGACTGAATAACGATATGGTTTCCAAAACCTTTAAGTGTGTTTTTACCAATACTATCAACTGCTTCGAACTGTTTGAAAACAACTTTTCCACTCTTGGCTGCGACTATATTACCATTACCACTTGCACCATCAAAATCAAATGCACTGTATTTACTATGGTTGGTTCCTACTCCATATGGTGTTTGAGTCAAGTATGGTCTCTGACCACTTTCAAATGGTAATCTCCATCCATCATTGGTCGCCGCACTTGCTTTGACACTACCAAAAATCATATCTAGTACCGATAGTCTACTTGATGTAGAGCTACTACTGAGCGTTGATGATTGTTTGTTTTGTAGGCTTGAGTTAATGACTGAACTTGAACTTAGGTTTGAGCTAGTGTTGCTACTAGAGACCACAGACGAGCTAGAAACTGCACTAGAACTCAACTGACTTGAGCTGGAACTAATCGCAGAGCTAGAGCTAGTCGATAGTGAGCTACTGATAGCCGTACAGCTAGAGACTGCACTGGATGTAGAGATAGCACTAGACACAGTGATGATAGAACTGACTGATGTGTCAGACTCGCACGTATCTACATCAGCTTCTTTTAGGATTTCGGATAGTGGGATTTCTTTGTTCATATCCACACCTTTGTCTCGTTCGATGTTTTGATTGACTCCTTCCCACAGGATACTGTAGTCTTGGTCAGTGTGTTCTCCATCGCTGACTGGGGTTTTGATACATGGAGTAGGTTTGTTTTTGTACCTCTTTGTTCTGGTTTTTTGAACTTCTTTTTTACAGGTTTCAAATGCTTTTTCTTGTTCTTTGGTTGGCTTTGCGCCTAGTTGATTGTCGATTTCTAATTCTCCTGATTGGTTCTTGACTACCTTTACCTTGATTTTGCCGTTCTTGCCTAGTACAGTTGTTGGCTGAGTTAGGGTGATTGGCTTTGCTTGAGCTGATTCCTTTGGTAGCTTGTAATTAGGATCAAAACCAGCGTTGATGGTGACTGGATTGATGAGTAGACTGAGAGTAGCTACAGCAAATACCGAAGCAATTGTTTTTTTGAAAAAGTTTGACATATAAAATGTTGTTGATGATTTTGATTTTTTAGCTATTTTTGGTTGATGAATACCAGCTTGCCAGCATAACCTGCTTTGTTTCTTATCAGGTCAATATGGTCTGGAGTTGGTGTGGATTTGGTGAATACTACGCATGTAGAATAGGCTGGAGACACCTTGACGATATTACCCTTCCAAGAATTTATACTATCCAAGATTTTTTGGTCTTTAGTAGTATCTTCGAGTCTACCTACTTCGATTTGAAGTCCAAAATCACACTCTTGTGGCTTTCCCATACCAGGAAGATCGCAAGTCCAGCCGTCTGTAGTTTTTTTTCCGTACCCTTGCTTGTACATGTCCCCATAAAAAATGTTTTTTTGGCAACCATAGTATTCTAGACTAATTGGGCATTTGTATACCAATGCTGGTTCTTCGATGAACCTTCCATACTGCTTGACTGACGAATTGGCTTCACAGTAATAATAGTCCTTGATGTACTGCGGAGGATTGTTAGCATCCAAATAGGTAATGTTTGAATTATTTGCCTTTGACGTTTCTACCACTTTTGAGACTACAGGAGTAGCTTTTGAAGTTGGCACTGGTTCAGTTTTAGGACTTGTCACAGCCACTGCACTTTTTTGCACTTTTACACTTTCACTCTCGACCTTGACACTCGACCCGACACTCATACTAGAGCTAGACTCCACCCTAGCTTGGCTAGTGCTAGATGTAGCTGACTTGGAGCTGATATTGACTGAGACTTGTGCTGTGGATTTGTTGACTTTATTGACCTGATACAGCTGTGCGAATGCGTATGAGCTGATAGACGCCACTGACAGAGCAGCGATGATAGGGATGATGAGTTTGCTTGACATATAGATAACTAAAACTATTTGGGACTATTTGTACAGCCTGCAGGTCGATATGAAACAATGCACAGACGTACTCAGATCCACACAACGCCTGACTCTGCCACCATATCCGAATCTACTACAACCATAACATACGAAAAAACTGGTATGCTCTTTTGTCTTTGTGGGACAACAAAAAAAGGAAAGCGTGTTCGAATCTACTTGACAATTCTCGATAAAACTGCAATAATAAATACTGTATAACTAAGAATGTGCTACAAAATTAGGAAATACAAAAACTGACTAGAGTGGTTCACGCCGCTTTTTTCGTTTGGGAAAGATTTTAGTTTACCCACTATTATGTTATAAGATTTATCAGAAGATGTCAAATAGGTGGTTTTCAAAAACAGTCTTAACCAGTTTACAAAAAAGAAAAATTGACTTTTAATTAGCATAATAAATGTTTTCAAAAATATCAAAATAGTATGTTTCAACAAAAGCACTACAAAAATAGTATACAAGTAGCGAGAGAGTTTGGCGTGACTAGCGGTACAGTACACAACTGGCTACAAAAAACCCAAAAATACAATATCGAGACTATCAATATCAACGGTAAAGCAAGAATAATCATCAACGATACCAATATTCAAATCCTCAAAAACCTCTCAACAGAAAACAAAAAATTCAAACCACTCGGTGACAGGATCACCATAAAAGTAAAACCAAAATCTCACGAGTACCTCAGTGACAATCAACGACTACTATTGATGACAACACTGGTAACCAAAAGTGAGATGCCTTACAAATACCACTATC
>JAYWFX010000059.1:0-7418 GCA_043778575.1 bacterium
TCTCAGCCTCAGTGTATCAACTCGTTGTGTGGCGTGGTGTCGTGTGGGTATGGTGTAACCTAGTCTGTTACAGATGTAAAGATTTCGGAAGGGTTCTTAGAGTAGAGGAAGGTTGAGTCTATGGTTTTAGATGTTCCTAGTTTTACTATACTTCCTAAATATCCCTTTGGAGAATTAGGTCTGGTAGCTTTTAGTATGGTTTGAAGATCAGTTTGTTTGGTGGTGTTATTGGTAATCAAGGTTTTGTTTCCTGAAAGATCCTCTAGGTAGATACTTGGGTAGATAATCTTTTCTGTAGAAGAGTTGATTGTCAGGAGAGCTGTATGAGTTGTCTGAGAGAGATAAGTGTAGTGACAGATGTAAGGGAGCGAAGAACTTTGATTGTTTGAATTAGAACTTGAGCTGTTTGTATTTCTCATTCCACTCTTCAGTTCACTTGGAGTAAAGATACTACAATCTACGACTGAGTTATCTATTGGGTTGGTGATTTTGCCTATAGGTGAGTTAGTGGTTTGCACCGTTCCATCTCCCCTATTGCTTGCACTCTCTGGATCACAGTTAGATTGTATCTGTCCTCCTACGATGAGAGTATTGTTTCCTTTTCGAGCCATACAGTCAAAGCCTACTTCATTGAGGACGCTTACTTCATTTACTTCTTCATTTGTTTTAATGGTAAATGCTACTGGATCTC
Source organism: bacterium (assembly GCA_043778575.1). Taxonomy (GTDB): domain Bacteria; phylum Patescibacteriota; class JACMRA01; order JACMRA01; family JACMRA01; genus JAYWFX01. The sequence continues at coordinate 692 of JAYWFX010000059.1, forward strand.
CTCCATGTATCCAAGGTGAAGTTGAGAATGGATTTATAGTACTAGCAGTTTGAGTTTGTACCCAGGATAGATCAGGAGTCTTTCTGTCGTATTTGAGTTTGTAGGTGGTTGTGGCGTAGGTGGTTGAGCACTTTTGATTTGGAATACCTGCTACTGTGCAACTGTTTGTAGTGTCATCAGGGAGATTTGTACTGAGGGATATATCATAGGTCTTTTCACTTCCATCAGCTAGTTCTGGGAGGGTAATGGTGTTGGTAAACACTCCTGCTCCATTTGAGGTTGTGGTTTCTGAGTTGTTTGTGGTTGTGATACCATTTACTGTAGTTGTGGTAGGAGTTGCTGTAGAGTAGATTACTTGATTGTTGTTTGATGGATCTGTGATCTTTAGGTTGATGATACTTTCACTGTCACTTGCTCCATAGAGTCGTACTATGTTTGAGTTGGTGTAATAGGTGGTCTGACTACCCCCGCCTGTGGCACCCCCTAGATTGGGGGAATTAGGAGAAACAGGAGATGTCAGTTTCGTAGCTACCTTCCATTCTTTACATCCATCGGTGTTTATGGATTCTTGCTTGTAGCAGTTTTGATCTTCTTTGAGTGATTGTCTTTCTAGTTTTAGGATAGCTGGGATATATGGTTTGATACCACTTACTTCAAAGGTAGTATATTGGTCTTTGATTGTTTCTCCTTTGTAGCTTCTGATCCTTGCTTGATACTGACCTGCGCTTACATCTGCGTCTTGACCGAGGAGGTAGTTGTATGTCCAGGTACAGCCAGATACATTACTTCCAAAAAGATTTGGATCAAAACCTTGAGTTCCAGCTTCACATTTATTGAGATACCCTAATTCCTTTGCACTCTTGTAGTATTGACCATTTGAGTTTGTGAACTTGAGTATGTCTCTTTGATTCTTTTTGTTTGTTTGATCTAAACTTGGATTGAGTTTCAGATCACTTTCTGTAGTTCTATTGAGACTTGCTATTCTCTTGATTGGAGTTGGATTGTAGTCCACGTCGTTTGTGGTTGTTCCTGTAGTATTACTTGCTTGGACGTTTCCTACTAGATCAATATCTGCTGCTTCTGTGTTGGTATCTACTTTGAGTGAAAAGGTTATGTACTTTAAATCTTTAAGTGATGGTACAAAGCTTCCTGTAGTTGTGGTACCTGGATTCCCAAGAGTTGAGATGTTTCCTCCTCTGGTTAGGGTGATTGGGGTTTGGGTGATGAAGGCAGAAAGCTCTTCTTGAGTATTAGCTGAGGCAAGGTTTGAAGTAGAGGTGGCAGTGAGGGTTTGGTTTGGTTCTACGACTACTTTGATTCCTTGTGCTGTAGGAGTTGTGAGTCCTGCGTTATCAGTTGCTTTTACTGTCAAAGAGTAGGTTTTGGTATTGTTTGGAGTATTTGGGTTGTTTACTGGTAGGACTGGGGTGTTGAGGATTGTAGAGTAAAATCCTGTGGAGTTGGTTCGTGTGGTTCCTGTTACTTCGCATATTCCATCACCATTTGGATTTACTGTGGTTATCTCATCGAGGCAGATGGTGGTGTTCCATTTACGGGCTGACTTGTTTTGAGTTGTAGTAGTAGTTGGTGTAGATACTCCATTGATAATAGTGTTTGTGGTAGTTGTGACACTATCAGCTTCACTAGATGGGGCTTGACCCTGGACTACTACGATTCCTTTGGTGGTTACATATCCTGTCTTTGGAGTAGAGACGATTGGAGTGGAGTTTGCAGGTAGATTGTTTGCTACTACTATTGGTACACTTGGGGCGGTGTATTCTTTACCACTAGCTGTCTTTACTTTGAAACTGTAGGTATAGGTTGCATCTGGAAGAGTAGTATAGAGAGCGCCCGCGGAGGGCAGGGTGCAAAGCCCAAGCGGCCCAACTTGATTGGGACACGGGGCTGTCCTAGAATCGACGTTTATTCTCCCTGTCAAAACAACGCTTTGGGGAATCGGTGCAATGACACTTCCAAAGAAATTAGTAGCTGATGGAGTTCCAACAAGTGCTGGAGATGGGTATTGCCAGACGAGTCTGTTTTGAGTATCTCTGAGTTCTGCTCTGTAGTCTCCTTGAGTTGCTTCTATGATGGTACTTGGGTTAGTAGTTGCTTCTTTGGTGAATTTTAGGATTTGGTCTTCCCAGTAGACACTTCCCCAGGTGCTGGTAAAGACACCCATTTTGATTTGGTATTGACCAACTGTAAGGGGATTAAAACTAAAGGTAAAGTCTTTGGAGGAGTTTGTAGCTATAGCGTTATGCTCTGTGAATCTATTTGTCTCTACTACTCCTGATGGATTGTAAAACTCAAAGAAGACTATGTTGTCATTGAGGGCTATGTTTGGATTCTTGTTCTTTACATTGATTCGAACGAGATATTCTCCAGGGATATTTGGGTTGAGTTCTACAGAGGTGGTTGTGTCTACTGCCCAGGTTGCCCAAGTAGTATTTCCGACATTTGTTTGTGGGACTACGTAGGGAACCTGGTTCTTTTGGGTAATGAGATTATTAAAAGTTATGGCATCTTGGACTCCATCTCCGTTTGGCGAAAAGATCGTAGCTGAGGGAGATGAAAACAGATTGATAGTGTTGAGATCTACCGCGAGCTTTCGATTGAGTGAGGTAGTTGAGCCCCATGATGAGTCTTCGATGCGGATTGTGTTTTCCTTCGAAGGATTAGTGCTCGATGTAATTGCGGGTAATGAGTTATCAACCAGTTTCACCTTGAGTTCAAAGTCGCACATTTCCTTATTGGCTGTCTGGGGGTTGTTGTCATGATCCACCATTTTACCACACACAAACTTGATTGGAGAGTTTGGATAGGTTAGAGTTCGGTTTGTGGTAGTTGTGGTAGTTACTCCATTATTGACATTGGTAAATGAACCTGTAGTCTGCCCCTCAGGTACTGTGATTGCACCCAAAACTGTTGCTCCATTTTGGAGAAGAGGTGTGGTTGGAGATGTATTTACTGTGGAGTCGTATTCTGCTGGGAGGACATTGTTTTTAGCGGTGTCTACAGTGATTTTAATTGCTTTTCCTAGAGTTTGATTTGCGATAGTGAGATCGCTCCATCTCTCAGTGGTTCCTTTGATAGTGGTGGTATTATCTATCAGTTGTCCGTCTTGATTCTCGAGTGTCAGATAGTTTATGGTCTTGAGTGCAAAGGCTTGATCGATAGCCTGGTAGCCATTTCCTGCGCCTGTATTTGCAGATCCACAAGTGATATCTGGATTAATGATTGTTTTGGTGGCAGTGTTGTAGTTATTTGAGCAGATTTCATTTCCAGCTGTGTCTTGGGCTTTTATGTAAAACTTGTAATACCCTTCTACAGATAATTCTTTCACATCAAATCCGCAGCTCACTTCATCACTTCTGTTATTAGTGTTTGGAGTTGTTTGACCTGTTGGAGTGGTAGCAGGAGTCGAGTATTTACAAACTAGGTTATCAGCCAATCTCTTTTGGGAGTATGGATCCGTCACTGGTTGCCCGTCTCTAAAGAGAGGAAGTTCCTTAAAAGTTGCCCACTCGTCTGTAGACTGCAAAATTGAGATATCATATCCACTTGGATTGTTTCCTAGGTTCATCCCCGAAGTTTGTGAGTCATCCGCCCCTACCCGCACATCCTTTACTTTAAAGGTAATTGGAAAGTCTTTTTGATTGTATTGAGCTTGATTTACGATAGAGACAATCTGTGGTCGGGTATCCTCAAAGTTGATTGAATTTGTGCTCGTTCCAGTGTTTTTTAGGTTATCATCTACCGTGAAATTAAAAGTGTTTTTCCCTTTATCGAGGAGGTTTGATATATTTAGACCTGCGAGATTTAAATAGGTTTTCTTTGTGTCAGTTCCACTTGCGTCTTTGTTGAGTACAAAGTTTGGATTGTTTGCTACCGTTACATTGACTGTCTTATCGTTAAAACCATTTGAGTTTGTTCCAGCTCCATCCAAATCTGTTTTGTTTATCTTGAGTGAGCCAAAGTTATTATTTCCGCCATTTCGCGTGACCAGCCCTCCTGTAATCTCAGGGTTTGGAGTATTGACCCAGCCCCCTACCTTAGGATACGATATGTTTATATCCAGAGGTTGCGTATCAATAGCCACATAGTTATTTCCTGCCAGATTGTAGCTTTCATTGCCTGCTTTATCGTAGGCTTTTACATCGATTGTGTAGACTCCATCAGGTGAAACGAGACCCAGATCATTGAGCCCGTCCCAACTTACGCTGATTTGTACTTTGTCATTTGCATCTCTCGTAAAGGCAATTCCATTACATGGGAGTGGGAGAGAAAGAGTATTTGGTTTATTACAGCTGGTGATAGTTTTGACCACTTTGGATTGACGATCAATAGTCACTGGTTTGACGAGACTTGTCAGTTCAGAGATTTCACTCCAACCAGTCCAGTTTGTCCCATCTGTGGTTGCTCTACTCTGTATCTTGAGCGGACTACTTCCTTTTTCTATCACTCTTTGATAGAGCGTGTCTTGATAAATCTGAAAAGAAACTGGATAATCAGTGGCGATCTGGACGTATTGATAGCTGCTAGCTCCATTGACATCCACTGTTCGATTATGGAGATTAGCCGCACTATCCGAGCTTGTCATAGCTTGAATAAGCTTTCCTTTGTAGGTGATCGAGTCGATTGGTTTGTAGGTCGTTCCACCTGTGTAGTTGTTCCAGTTTGTCCAGCCTGTACCATTTGAACTGCTTCGCACATACATCAGATTTCCATCACTTCGAACCGTTTGAAAGAGTCTGCCATCGAGCACGTTTTGGGTGATTTTATCCTGAGAAACCCCACCGAAGAAACTAAACCCACCAAAGCTCACACTATTTCCTGATATGACTCCCACAGCCGTTTGAATGGCATTATCAGTAGCAGATCGAACCGTCACAAATATCTGATTATCAAAAACAATCGCAGAGGGTTCATTTGGAGTAGTAAGTGCTCCAATTGCAGTCCAAGCACCCCAGTTGATCCCATCCCCACTACTATTTGTGATGATCTTACTGCTACTTTTTTCACGGATAACGAGGTAAAGCTTTTTGTTTAGCACAACTGCTTGGGCGTTTGACCCTATGTTTGAACCAATTGATCTCCAGCCATTACCATCGGTTGTTTGCCCTGCAGTGTTTGAGGTAATCCAGGAAACCCCATCGAGGGATCGCCTTTGGTAGAGCTGATCATTTTCGGTTTTGAATTGATACAATTGACCGTTGAATGTGAGTTGAGAGTAGGTAGAGTTCAGTGCATTAGAATTTGATTTGTCCAATATTTTTATTACCTCATCTGACGCACCTGGAGTTTGATTCCCAAAGTCTCGTAGATTCCCCTGACCGAGGATATTGACTTTTACATTATCGAGATTCTTTTCTGTGACTTCAAACGTAGCAGTGGTATTTGAAGCTACATCAACCACTCCACGCTTTTGAATTTGGACAGCAGGCGGTACAAAGACAGGATTTGAAATACTAAAATTATCTACTTTAGGAGACGTTGAATCAATCGTAGTTCCATCAAAATACTGCCACGCACTGGTATTTGCAGACAATCCCTCCGCTCGATCCTTGAGTCTGAGACGGGTATAGTATTTTTGCCCTTCAGAGAGCCAGTATTGAGTTTGGTTATATTCAGTAATCTTTTGAGAAGTAAATTGCTGAGCATCGCTATTATTGCAGCCCCATACCTGAAGTGCAGTCCAGTCAATGGTATAATTCCCTCCTGATACATCGAGGCACATCTGGGTATTTCCTCCATCGAGCTGTTTGAGTTTAATCATCCCACTATCAAATATCCACTTTTGGTTATCCCCTCCATGACAGTAGCTCGTATATACTTTGTCACCGAAACTCGAGGTCTTGGCGTCCAGACACTGGTACGGACTGTTGGCAGATCGGAGTTCTTGGTTTTTGGTGTAAATCCAGCGTTGATCCTGAGTAGGGTTTGCCCCAAAGATAGCTACTCCGCAGCTTGAGTCTACGCACGGATGATGGAGACCTTTTCCTGCCTGAGTTCCACCATTTGTGGTTGCAGTTACTTTGATTTCCCCATACCATAGATTATTGAAGTTTGGATCATTTGGGTACTGGAGTACTGGGCTCGTTTGCCACCCAAGATCGAGGATATTTGCAGGGTTACTAAAGTTTGCATCCTTTGAAACCTGATAATTGTACTGCTGAATAATACCATTTCCTGTGAAATTACTCAATGGTTGAGGGCTCAGTCTTTGTGTCCAGTTCAAGTTATTGCAGTCACTCAGTACCACACGGGTATCATTTACTACATTCCAGACATCATTTGGTGGAGTAGAAAAACTGATGCACAAGTTAGTATCTTTGAGTTTAGTTTGACCCTGAGTGGTAAATATCCACTTTTGATTTGATTTACTGATATCACACCCCCGTGAGTTGAGGAGATTTCCTGAAACCACATTTCCTGATTGATTTACTCCAGCTTCTAGACAAAATGGTGATGGGAGAGTAGCTGTTTTGATCTGGTTGTTGGAATTATCGTAACTCAGTTGCTGCTGGATCATTTGATTGGAGTCAAAGACCCGTGCTTCATACCCGTCACTGGCATCTAAATGCAGGGATTTTGCTCGATCTTTGAGGGCGATTCGAATGGGTTCGGCTATTTTGTTAAATTCCCATTTTTGAGAAAGCGATCCGCTACAACTATTGATTTTCAATGAAGTTCCAGAAGTGATAATTCCATTCGGGACATTGAC
>JAYWFX010000060.1:0-22707 GCA_043778575.1 bacterium
TCTCAGCCTCAGTGTATCAACTCGTTGTGTGGCGTGGTGTCGTGTGGGTATGGTGTAACCTAGTCTGTTACAGATGTAAAGATTTCGGAAGGGTTCTTACACTTTTTTGGACAGATACTGCTGAAAAGAGAGCATAAAATAATACAGTAAAGTAATAACCTTTTGAGGCTGGATCTAATTGTGTTGCGTTTGAGAGTCCAACTAAATATGCAGATACTCCCAATAAAAGAGCTAGCCAAGCTGCTCCTACAAATGCTGCTGATGGTTTTTGATTCATCTGTGGATAGTACTATTAAAATATTCTCTCGTCAACTATTTAAATTACACTTTGTCCAAAAATGTCAAATTTAATTTTATATACATCACTCAACAAATAGAGTGACCCTGTTATTAAGTTATGTTCATTTCTTAAATTTGTAATTAATTGTAATCCTTTTCTTGTTGATGAAAGCTTGTGTATTTTTGCACCTGAGTTTATATGCAAGATTTCCCTTTCCAATACTTCGTTGGGTATGGGTCGTGTAAAACCTGATTGATGTGATGTAAATTCAACTAGAAACCAATTGTTTATTATTGGGGATAAAATCTTTATCATTTCAGAAATATTTTTGCCGCCCTTACAAGAAAATAATATGTTGAATGATATGTTTGGAAAGAGTTTTATGATTGAACCAACTAACGCTTCCATCTTTTGAGGGTTGTGAGCACCATCGACAATCCAAGTCATATCATGATTTCTGCTAATATGAAACCTGCCTAAGAAATTCATACTCATACAAGCTGTTGTGATGGTTGAAACCTCCAAGCTAATCTTTAGCTGTTTAAATAATATAACACAGACGGCAATCGCAATGCTACAGTTCTCAACTTGGAAGTCACCAACTAGTGATAGTTTCAACGAGTCGATTTGTAGACCTTCAAACTCAAAATTAAACACCGAACCACCTTGATCTGTATTTACTATGTCAAAATTTATTTTACCAACTTGATACAGCTTATTATTATATTTAGATGCACAGTGTGCTATAATTTGATCACTAACTTTATTGCTCTTGAGTGCTATAATTTGATTACCCTGTTTAATAATACCAGCTTTTTGATAGGCAATTTCAGAGATTGTGTTTCCTAGAAAATCTTGATGGTCTAGACCTAAGCGACCAATAACTGACACTTTTGATGGGTTTGAAATGGTGTTTGTACAGTCATATAATCCACCAAGTGCAACCTCAATAACCGCAATATCTACTCGCTCTTGCCAAAATGTCCAGTAGGTAAGTCCGATAATAACCTCAAAATACCTAGGTCTGCCAAAAGGTAAGCTGTCCATTTTATCAACAAATGGTTGAATTTGCGACAAGTACAATGTAAACTTCTCTTGAGATATTGCCTTGTTGTTTATTTGAATAAGTTCAGTTATTTCACCCAGGCAAGGTGTTTGGTGTAGACCAATTCTCCTTTTTGTGGTTTTTAGGATTTTACTCGTAATATACGCCACAGAACCTTTACCGCTGGTTCCAGCAACATGTACTACTTGGTACTTATCCTGTGGATTGTTCATTAATTTGATTAGATATTTGCATCGCTCGAGACCAAAAGCACCCATTAGCACTATCTGACTATTCTTGGAATTAAAGCTTTCTAAATATTTTATAGCATCAGAATAGTTTTTCATCATAGACATTATCTTTTAACCAAAGAGTTCCAAAATAGACTAGAGGGGTGTCTAACCAGTTGAGTAATAGCTTGTAAATATAGTAGGGCCAAGTCATGTTCCAAACAAACCAAAAATCATAACCCGGATAAGCTAAATAAAAAGCTACAAACATAAATATCATGGTGTCTAAAAACAGTCCAAAAGCTGATGCAATATCAGATCTTAGCCAGAGTGATGTAAAACTAGAAATCTTGGTTTTAACAAACCTGAATATATAGATGTCACTGGAGAGCGATATTGTAAAAGCTAATAAACTAGCTATAATGAACCTAAATGAAGTATCAAAAATAGTTGTATATTCTACGTTTGTGGTATATCTAGGTGCTGGATTTACTGATATCGCAATTAAATTAAATATCAGAGTAGCAAACAAACTAATAAGTCCTGAAACAAGAAACTGCTGGCTGGTTTTTTTGCCACAAACTTCTTGTACAATTTCGGATATGAGAAAAGGGATTGCTACGATAAAAATTGCTATTGACTGCTGAATATTCAAATGAAAGTCAAATATATGAACATCAATTAGTGTAATAATTTTTCCACCCATAAGGTTCATGGCGATAATTGATGCGGTGTAGAGGCTGAGTAAAATATTGAGTTTAAAATGAGTTGAGATGTGAGTTGAGATGTGAGTTGAGGTGTTTTTGGACATAAAAAAATAGGCTATAAACAAAAAATAATCTATGTGGGATTAATTTATTGTATAAGCCTAAGCAAAAACGAGTCTGTGTATGTGAGGATTAATCATGATCTAGGTATCTATATTGTTCAGTATCCAATGTGGTGCGCAATGAGGGACTTGAACCCACGACCCTCTCAACGTCAATGAGATGCTCTACCACTGAGCTAATCGCGCCACAACTCATCTAATTCTCAAATGAATAGCTTTGTCAAGATTGAAATAATTTTGTTTTGAGTCAGACTCATAATTTTTGCTACAAAATGGTATCAGTTGACACTTTTTCAGAAAATTCACTAGGTTTTAAAAATCATGAAGAAATATATTGTTGACCCGTTCAAGATATTCACCGATTTTACACCTGATATCGACATCAACACGAAACTCAGCATCAGTATTATTTCTAGTGGAGCATTAGCTATTTTACTATTCTTTTCACTTATTGGTTTGGCTGGTGGTTTTGGGGCTGCTGTCGGTGTGTTTTTAAAGCTTTGTTTTGGTTGGGGTGCTTTTCTGATATCATTACTACTAGTGTATAGCTCGTTTGTGCTTTATAAGATTCAACGAGATCCTACAAACAAACAACCACTGCAGCCTGGATTTGTATGGGGGTTTTTCATAATTTATTCTAGCCTCTTAGCTTTATTCAATGTTTTTGCTAATATTACTAATGAGAGTCAGATGGACAATGGTGGAGGGTTGCTCGGATATGTGCTATACCCTTGGGCTCTTGGTGATCTTGGTCGATTTGGAGCTGCTTTGATTCTTTTTGCGTTCATGTCTGTTGGTTTCTTTTTCTTTTCTCAGCGTACTTTTGTGGAATTTGTCGACACCATAAGGGCTGCTATGTCCCATGGGCCTAAGAAACTTCTGGATCTGGTTCCTGATTTCTTTGAGATTTGGAAAGGTGACAAGGTGAAATCTCAACCTGAGCTGGTTACTGAATTTGTTGGTGGTGGCGATGAGCCAGATGAATACGTCAGTGAAAACATACCTACCACTACAACCACTACCTCATATTCAGAGACACCTGAAGACAGCTCAACTACAACAAAAATAGTAGATATGAGTGGTGTGGTTAAAGAGTCTACACTCCGCGAAAATAGTTTTACGACCAAGGGCTGGATGCTACCGAAAAAAGATATTTTACATATTGCAAAAACTAAAGTGGACACAGGAAATATCGATCAAAACAAGGCTCTTATTCAGCAAACATTAGCTAATTTTAACATCAAGGTGGAAATGGACGAGGTTGTTACTGGGCCAACGGTTGCACAGTATAGATTTAGACCATCGAGTGGTGTCAAACTTTCAGCCATCCAAAACCTGATCAAAGACATGTCGCTGGCATTGGCTGTTAATAATCTGAGACTAGATGCTCCTGTCGGCGGAAAAAGCCTAGTAGGGCTAGAGGTTCCAAACAAAGTCCGATCCTCGGTGTATCTACGTGATATTTTAGACAGCCCTAGTTTTACTGAGTTTGAGGGGGATTTACCTGTAGCAATTGGAAAAGATGTTGCTGGTAGAAATATCATATACTCGCTGGCGAAGATGCCTCACTTGCTGGTTGCTGGTGCTACTGGTGCTGGAAAATCTGTGTATATCAATAGCATGTTACTAAGCTTACTATACAAATACTCACCGAGAGATTTACAGCTATTAATGGTGGATATGAAGCGGGTTGAGCTTAAGCTTTATGAGGGTATTCCTCACTTGCTCTCTGGAGTGATTACGGACGCCGAACCAGCGATTAACTCTCTCAAGTGGACACTACTAGAAATGGACAGGAGATACAAGCTGCTAGAGCAGCACGGAAAGAGAAACATTGTAGACTACAATAACTTTTCAAACTCAGTAAATGATATAATCACTCAAAAAAATAAAGAAAAAGAACTTGGCGAAGAGGAGGCAACTATAGAAAAACTAGCATACATAGTGTTTGTAATTGATGAACTTGGGGATTTGATGATGCAGTCAAAGAGTGAGGTCGAGCCGATTATTGTAAGACTCACTCAAATGTCTCGTGCTGTAGGAATTCACCTAGTGCTCGGTACACAGAGACCTGATATTCACGTGGTTACTGGTCTGATAAAGGCTAATGTGCCAAGTAGAATTGCTTTTGCTGTAGCCTCTCAGATTGATTCGCGTGTTATTCTGGATCGTGGTGGTGCTGAGGCTCTTCTTGGTCAGGGAGATGGGTTCTTTACTAATCCTCAAACTATGCATCCAGAGAGATTTCAGGGTGCATTCGTATCAGAGGAGGAGGTGCGTGAGTGCGTGAAATTTCTTCGAAACCAAGCGGAGAAAAAACCCGAATACATGAATCAAAACAGTTCAGTGATTTCAGTCCCAAAGAGTCGAATCATGATACCGGGTATGTCGAGTAGTGGTAGTGTAAATGATGATAGCGATGATTATTACGATCAAGCCAAAAAGCTGGTCATTCAATACCAAAGAGGATCGACAAGTTTTCTCCAGCAGATGATGGGTATAGGCTACCCAAAAGCTGCCAAAATCATGCAGCAACTCGAGGATAGCGGGATAGTTGGCCCAGCAAACGGTAGCAAGATGCGAGAAATCTACATAACAGCAGATGATGAGTAGAATTTGTTGTCACCATCGTCATCATGTTTTTTAGCAAGAAACTGCAGTCCAAATTAAATTCCAAAGTTGCTCGTTTTCATTTTGAGATAGAGAGTCAATAATATAGGTCTCTTTAATTAGTTCTGTTGTGAGTAAATTAATAATTTCTGATTGAGTTATTTGTTGGGCACCAGAACTAAGACTGATATTTCCTAACAAACGAGTATAAAAATCCCTAATCACTTTTGCTGTCGATAAATTTTTTAGCACGTTTTTTTGTTCGATATTTTCTCTTCTGATCTTAGCACGTAACTCCAATATTGTCTGTTTTGCATTATTCAGTGTCATTTCTGGATTCTCAACATATTTTTTTATTACTATTTTTGCTTTCAAACCTGATATTTGGCTGTTAATACTACTAGTTGTTGATCTCATTGCACCAACTCTTTCACTCCAATTTGCAATCTGATCATTTGCTTCTATGTTTAAATTTGAAGTTGGTAATTGGGATTTAACTATGTCTTCTACAGTTTGATAATCTATATCTTGTGGGGCAAGTCTTTTAGTTATATCTGTTTGAGTTAGCAAACTATTTATTTGTTTTTCTAGGTTTTGTTTTAAAGATTCTAATGTGATTATATTACCATTTATTCCTGCTATTTCCTGTTCTCTTGATGCACAATCTGCTTCATTTTTAGGTTGAGTGGATTCTATTGCAGCTAAAGATACTTGGTTTTTCTGTAGGGATCTTGTTAGTCGTGTCAGTAGTGTGTTATAGTGGTTAATAAATGTGTCAGACTGTTTGATTTTTAATTCTATATAACCAGAAGTGTCTGTTGCTTTTTCTATTCCATTAAACTCCAAAATAGCACGTCGGTATTCTTCTACTCTCAATTTTGCCTGCCCTACCGTTCTCTGGTTGCTTAAGTATGTGCTAATTGCTGTATGGGTTGTTGAGCCGTCCTCTAAGTCAAGGGCCGAAAGTAGATTTCGAGCAAAGCCTTGGATATCGTTAAACCCTCCATTTATAGCTCGTAAATATAAAGCCTCTGACATTGAAGAAGATATGGAATCAGAATCAATTTGTACGCTATTGTTTGACCCTATTCGTGCATTTGTCACTAGATTCTCCATTACATTATTAACAGGATTTTCGATTCCTAAACACTGTGCGACCATGTCAGACTTGCTTCCTTTACCTGCGACCTGAGAAAAAGATTGGTAAACTCGATTTAGCTTTTCTTTGTTTAAACCAATTTTTAGAATTTGATCGTTTGAAAGGTTGAACTCACTTAAAAAACTAATTATTTTATTACGCTCTGCTACTTGTTTTGAACATTTTGAGCCGAGTTCTACATATGATCTCAGACGATTTTCAACATCATTAGATATTCGATTTTCTCCAGCTGGTTTGATATCAAAATGTCCAAGAATAAACGCTCTTTTATTTTCTTTTACCCCTGTTGGTTGACCTCTGAGTTTTCTAGCAAGTTCACAAATGTCATTTAGTTCGACTGAGGAAAGGTGGGTAAAATAATAATTTGATGCAGCCAATTCTCTAGATCTTACCTCTTCTGTGCCTCCAAGGTCAAAGCTTACAACCTCCACTGGTTTGACAGTGTTTTCTACGTGTGTGTGTTGTGAGACAGGTTGTTGTCTAAATCTACTTGCTGCTTCGATTACGTTGCTAACAACTGGTTGATTGATTGCTCTTGGTGACGGTTTGGGTGCTTGAGAGAGTGCGTACATAATATGGTATTGTTTACTTTGTGTAATAAATTAAAAGCACAAAAACACGTATATTATCTGACAATATTAAACTGTGAGAGAAACCAATTCTAATCCTTTGTGGTACAAAGTTTTTGTTACGTATTCTTGTGGAATAGTAAAATATTAGTCAGCTCATCACTCGAGATAGGCTTGAGTGAATAGACAGTGGAGTAGGGATTGGTATCCTAACCACCACATTTTACGTTACATTTATATAAGCATATATTTTTACTACCGTCAAATAGTTTTCACCGAGCTTTTGCTGAAACTCTTATTGTGTAAACTTGCCTAAATAGTTGTATTGTTTGTTTAATAGTCACTATGTCAAAGATAAAAAACCTCAATAAACTTCTGCCATTTGTTGCTATAGGAACAGTTGCTGATTGCCAAAGTGTTCTAGATCCTACAAATCGACTGCTGGTTCGTGCTGGCTTGCAGATGATGCAAAACCAATCCTTTGACAACTCTGGATTGACTGAGCTCATCAAACAAACTGGGGTTTTAGAGAAAATGCAATCAGGGTACAAGCTCACCAGCCAAGATCTAGGTTTTGTTTTTTCACCAATCCTCAATGCTTCTGGTAGGGTTTCTCATGCCAAACTTTCAATCTCAACTTTATTGAGTGATTATCCTGAGGCTGGAATTCTAGCTACCGAACTCATCGCAGCCAATCAGGAACGCAAGCAAATAGTCAAAGATATTCTCGTGGAAGTGGAAACGCAAGCTCGAGAGCAGATACTTGCTAACGCATCATTTATTTGGTTACAGGGCGATTGGAGCAAGGGCATTGTGGGTCTGATAGCTAGTCGTTTAGTAAATCAATACACGGTTCCTGTAATAGTAGTATCTATCGATGAAGGTCATGCTTCGGGGAGTCTCAGAGCACCAGAAGGGTATCATTTACCAAATGCGATGAACCAAATGATAGATTTATTTGAAAAGTGTGGTGGTCATCCGTGTGCAGCAGGGTTTAGTGCTACAGCTGATAGCTTGTCAGATATCAAAGATGGATTTACTCGATTTTTAGCTGAACAAAAAGAGAACTTAGTTTCAGGAGAGATTGTTTTTTACACAAAAGACTTAGTTCCTCAGCACCTTCATCATTTACTTGTAGACCCAAAGATTTTGTGGTTAGATGAGGGAGAGATAACTACAGATTTTATCCAAGAAGTTTGGCTACTAGACCCTTTTGGTCAGGATTTCCCTTTTCCTCATCTGACCTTTACAACCATACTCACCAACGTAAAGTTTATGGGAAATAATCAGCAGCACTTTAAGACTATACTATCTTCTGGAGTTGCTCTCACGGCTTTCAATATAGATTCAGATATTCAGAAACAATTAATAGGCGGAAGTTCAATATCTGTCTGGATCACAGCTAAAATCAGTCAAAATAGCTGGAACGGACAGACAAAAAATGAATTAATTGTGGACAAAATCTATTTACAAAACGCCAAAAATGGATGATTAATCGATCTGTGCACAACAAAAAGAATTCTATAAATTTTACTCATTTAGTGGGCTTGTCTCTCCTCGTAATAGTTTTCTTTTTCCTACTGTTTTCATATATTCAAGCCGAGTGGCTCACATCACTATATTTACCTCAGATATCGAATAGCACAAAACTTTGCCATGAGGTCAAGATGTCTGAATTAAAATACATAAGAGTTACAAACTTTGAAAAATACAAAAGACAAGCCAAAATATACTGTGTGTATGAACAAACTGCAATTAATGTAATCTTGGATTTGGCACTGGTTGATAATATATGGAGAGTTTATTCTGCTCATGAAATAAATCAACCAAAGTCTCTGATATGGCCAATATACAAATAATTTACTTCCCAGTCTGCAATTAAAAGTTTTTACTCTGAGGCACGGTTGGTGATGGTTTTTGTGAGGTATTTTGAATACTATCTTTGATACGAATGAGAGAGAGTGATGCAAGTATTCCGTTAGCGGCTATCAGAAACAGCAGTGTAGATGTTATAATTATTGCGTTTTTTGGATAATACCCTTTTTTCTGTATATTAATGGCAGCAATTCCAGCTATCAGCAAAATACATATCAAAAGAAATAAAAAAAGGTAACCAAGAGCGCTAAACATATTTAATCACCTTAGAGCAAATTTGTAGTGAAAAAAACTAGTATATATTTTTTGATAAACTATATGAGTACTTTTTACTAAAAACGTTTGTTGGTGGGTGATGAGGGGATCGAACCCCCGACCTTTTCGGTGTAAACGAACTGCGCTACCGCTGCGCCAATCACCCAATCTAATTGTAGATAGATAGAAAAGCAGATGTTTTGTCAAGTCAATTTTCTGTTACAATTAGCTACATAAAAATATTCCTTGACAAGTTTCGATTTGTATCTATACATGTTTTTAGTCTTAGTGCTAATCTTTTGCACCAAAGAAGTTTTACAGAAGGTAGTTAAAAATGTTTAAAGTACACAATATACAGGAGCAAGTAACTAGAGCCAGATTAATTTTTTTCGAGAGTTTGATCCTGGCTCAGGATGAACGCTGGCGGCAGGCCTTACACATGCAAGTCGAGCGGTGAGTTTATTGTAGTAATACAGTAGACAATCAGCGGCGAACGGGTGAGTAACGCGTAGATACTTCCTTTTAGCTTGGCATAGCTTATCGAAAGATAAGGTAATTCCAAATGTGACCGCAAGGTTAAAGGAGCAATCCACTAAAAGCAAGGTCTGCGTCCCATCAGCTAGTTGGTAAGGTAATGGCTTACCAAGGCTAAGACGGGTAGCTGGTCTGAGAGGATGATCAGCCACACTGGAACTGAGACACGGTCCAGACACCTACGGGTGGCAGCAGTGGGGAATTTTCGGCAATGGGCGAAAGCCTGACCGAGCCATGCCGCGTGAAGGATGAAGGTCTTCGGGTCGTAAACTTCTGTGGAGAGCTACTAAATTTTGAAGAGCTTTCTAGAAAGGGGTTGCTAACTCTGTGCCAGCAGCAGCGGTAATACAGAGACCCCAAGCGTTATCCGGTTTCATTGGGCGTAAAGCGTTCCGATCGGTGGTTTTGTGTGTCTGAAGTTAAAGACCGGAGCTTAACTCCGTGTTTGCTTTAGAAACTGCAAAACTAGAAGAGTAAAGAGGTAGCTGGAACTCTACAAGTAGGGGTGAAATCCGTTGATATGTAGGGGAACACCAAAAGCGAAGGCAGGCTACTAGGTACTTCTTGACACTGCTAGGACGAAAGCGTGGGGAGAGAATGGGATTAGATACCCCAGTATTCCACGCCCTAAACGATGAGTGCTTGCTATTAGATCGTATCAATCCGATTTAGTGGCAAAAGCTAACGCCATAAGCACTCCGCCTGTATAGTACGGTCGCAAGACTAAAACACAAAGGAATTGACGGGAACCCGCACAAGCAGTGGATCATGCGGCTTAATTCGATAGTGAGCGAGGAACCTCACCTAGGTTTGACATGTTTGAGTAATGCTTACGAAAGTTTGCACCTCCCGCAAGGGACTCATTCACAGGTGATGCACGGTCGTCGTCAGCTCGTGTCGTGAGATGTTCGGTTAAGTCCGAAAACGAGCGCAACCTCTATCCTTAGTTATTTAATGTCTAAGGAGACTGCCCGAGTTTAATCGGGAGGAAGGCAGAGATGACGTCAGATCAGCGTGTCCCTTACATCTAGGGCTGCACGCATGATACAATGGGTATGGTACAACAGGACGGCGAAGACGCGAGTCGGAGCAAATCCCCAAAAACCACCCTCAGTACGGATTGAAGGCTGAAACTCGCCTTCATGAAGCTGGAATTGCTAGTAATCGCGGATCAGCCTCATCGCGGTGAATACGTTCTCGGGTTTTGTACACACTGCCCGTCAAGGTCTGGGAATTGGAGGAGCCCCAAAGCTTAGGTTTTCTAGGTCGAAGGCTAAGCCAGTAACTGGATTTAAGTCGTAACAAGGCATCCGTAGCGGAAGCTGTGGATGGATCACCTCCTTATTAAGGAGAATCGGGTATTTCATTTATATGGTACCATCTGATTGATAGTTTAGATACTTTGTTTACATTGTATTTAGATGACCATTACACTTATAAAATCCAATCTAAATCATTATCTTACTGTTTCATCTTTCTATGATTTATCATGATTGTGGGTGAATACACATATTTTGCATGTTGGTGTTAGTCTGTGCTCTAGTTACTTACTTTTGCATATTGTATTTATATTTTTAACTATCTTTTGTTATCAAACAATTCTCCTCAAATCAGAGGAGTTTTTTGTTGTCCCTAAGAACCTATATTATTCTTCGCTGAGTCCTTGCATTTTTAGAATATCTTTTGGATTTGTGGTTATGATTCTATGTTCGGTAGGGAAGGCTATAATCTCTATAGCTACGTGTCTTGGGCCAGCAAAGAAAATTCCTTGACCTACTTCTGACTGCAGGAGAACTTGTTTTTCACCACTAGTCAGAGCAAACGTCTCTCCTATGTTGTCGATAGCTGCTGTCGATTGTTTTAATAAAATCTTCATAGCAGCGTTTGTGACGATTGGTTTTCCAAACGGTGACGACATAAAATCGCCTACATCCTGCGTGATTGTAGTGATACCCAGATAATATTTACGTGCACGTTTTGCTAGTCCATATAAAAACCTAGCAGAATCTTCGTATTGCATCATGATCCATGCCTCATCAATGGCAAGAATACGCCTTTTTAAGCTAGATCTAATCTCATTCCATACATATTTGAGTAGGACGTACATAGCAATTGGACGTAAGCTTTCCTGCAGATCACGTATATTGTACACGACAAAATTGTTGTTAATATTAATGTTTGTTCTTTGGTTAAAAATGCCAGCAAATGTTCCTTCGGTATATCTGTACAATCTCTGAGCCAGACTTTCTCCTCCTACGATCCCATTTAAAATATCTACTAAATCACTCATAGTCGGTGGAGTAATATTGTTTAAATCCGACTGGGCTGTAATATCACGCTTTGAATAAGCTTCTTGGATAGCTCGTTCCATGATGGATGTTTCTTGTGGATCCATCTTTCCAAGCATTAGATTCAGCAGACCAAGTAAATCAATAACAGCAGTTCTGAGAATATCTCCTATATTTTCGCCGGGTAGAGCCCTAGGTAAATCAAATGGATTAATACGATTATTTGAGTTTAAACTCATGTTTATGTACGCTCCTCCCAGTGTATCAGCTAGGATCTTGTATTCCTGTTCAGGATCGATGACAATTACCGCTACACCGAGCATTAAACTTCTGAGAATTTCTAGTTTTACTGTGTAGCTTTTCCCAGCTCCAGAGGTGGCAAAGATAAGCGAATTAGCATTTTCTAGCTCAAATCGATCAAAAATAATCAGTGAGGTGTTGTGCCTGTTGATGCCGTACAGGATGCCAGAATCAGATGAAAGCTCAGAAGAAACAAAGGGAAAACATGCAGAAAGAGGGCTGGTGTTCATGTTGTTGAGGACGTCCAAATCATCTTTAAGTAGTGGTAGTGAGGAGTTGAACCCGTCATCCATCTGCAATGCTGCCCTCTTCATGATAATGCTTTGCTGACTCAAGATTCCCTCTACAGCCTGACTGTATTTTTCCAGTTGATCGGTGTTATCAGCATAGATTGTGATATATACTCCGACTCTAAAAAACTTTTCAACACCCTGAGTGATAGCATCACGTAAACCCTCTACATCTCTATATCCTGATTCCAACATAGGGTCACGGGCCTGACCACGCTCAGCATTTAGTTGGAGAGAGGCTTGAATTTTACCCACCTTACCCTTGAGTTCACGCAATACCTCCGATGAGTCACGTGGATAAATAAATATAGATAAATCCATTGGAATATCCGCATTTACCACACCCTCAAGCCAACCAGTATTGATTACTTTTGGATATGTGAGTATAAAAAAGCTTCTGAGAATCTTGGTACCTAATTCAAATTGACCTGTGGAAATTTTTACACTGCTTGGGGCAATCAGGTCTCTGATAGTTGAGATACCCTCACGATAAGCTTTTTCACTATCAATCAAGGTTTTTTGAATTTCAATTTCTGTTTTAATCACCTCTTTTCGCAGATCAGTTGGATTAAGTGTCTGCAAGTACTCACGGGAATTAGGATCTAATTTCTTTTTTGGGACTCGTTGATTAGATTTTGTAGGTGTGGCTGTTCTCAGTGGTTGCATTGACTGTTGACTTGGTCTGGGTTGGGTTGGTGGCAATGATTTACTTCGACCAAACAATCCTCGTCTGACAGCTGGTAATTGTGGTAGGGGCTGAAACTGTTGGGGTACAGGCTGTCTAACCTGATTTTGAATTGTTGATCCTTGGTTTGGTGTTTGAAGTTGGTTTTGTGGTGGTTGCGGTCTAGTTTGAGGAATAGTCTGTGACCTAATAACTGGTTGCTGGTTCACTGGTGTGGGTGTAGAGTTGATTTGAGTTGTGGATGGTCTGGTAGGTGGAGTAAAACTCAAAGGCTGACTAGGTAGTTGGATTGGGCTTGGAGACACAGCAATTTGACCAACGTTTTGGTGTTCGTGCTCATTCTTTAGCTCGCTTAATGTATGAGGAGTATGGGAGGTTTGAGTATCAGACATTTTCGGTGATTAGTTTCGTTATCAATATGAGCTAATAAACAATTTTTGACAACACATACACAATCAACATGTTATATAAAACATGATTCCCGCAATCCCCCCACTTATTCAAACACTTGGTGCTACACAATATGTAGTGTTCCCTGAAAATATGACCAAATCGGGAGTAGCTGAGTGTGTTCACACCCTTGGAGAAACTGGATATAGTAGAGATTTCTTTGCAGACCCAAACATCAAATTACGTTTTGTATACGACGATTTAAAAATTGAAAAATGGTTACTCGATGAGCTCCAAAAATATGAGACTATCAAACATTGTTTTTACAATACACACCATTTTTTTAAACCAATCTCTGAGCTTATTATTCATGATGATTTAGACGTGGAGATAGTATGGGTGAATTATATCAATACGCCAGAGTACGTGATCGCTGAAAACTTTTTATTTGAGGGCAGGGGTGTGATAGTCATAAATGAAAATGGTATAACCGAGTTTCAACCAGACACAAAAAAGCGACAAATAATTCAACAACAACTCGACAGGATCCTGTATGATTCTACTTTTGGTAAGGTTATTTTAATTAAATTTAATGGTTTGTGGGTAGGGTGTTTTTATGTGGTGGAGGTAAATAGTGATGAGCTACAACTACACGACGTCACAGGTAAATCAACACTCAAAGACGTCTTTATGGGTAAAAAGCTACCATTGTTGATGGAAGGTTTGAGTAGGATTGTAGCTAAAGACTATGGAAACACGTTTGAACAAAAAAACTTTAGACCATACAAACGGATTACTTTTAGTAACAACAATGAAAAAGTGAGTGCTCTGTATGAGGCTTGTGGGTTTGAAAGGATGGCTGGCAGGAAGTGTGTTTTAGTAGAGGGGTTATAAGAAACGTTTTCTATTCTAATTCGTACACATCTAAACTAGCATCAGCAATTTCTCCAATTGATGACCAAGAGCCACCACCATGCCTTAGCATAACACACTTTAGTTCTGATGGATTTATATTTTTCTTTACCAAATCTTCACCTAGTGAAGTGAGTTTTTGTTGATACGTAACTTGCTCAGCATGTCCATTTTTTAAAATGTAGTAAATATCCACAAAACCATGTTGGTTATTCCCACCTCCCTCAGTATGGTATTGATTTTCTGTTAGGATTGTATCAAACGAATTAACCTTTATTAATTCTACATATCCTGAAAGATGATATGCAGTCACCTCAGTATCTCTACCATCATCGGTGAGCTCGTAATCTCTGTGGGTAGAATACAGTTGTTTAGAAAAATCAATAAGTTCAGCTATTTGAGGATACTTTGCTACCGCTGCATCAAAGTCAGTTTTACACTTAGCATTAAATTCACGGTCTCTGACCTCTCTACGAAAAACTGGTTTTTTGTTGTCCTCACGATGATAATATTCTATCGCCCTTTCAACTTTTGAATCTGGTCTACTAGTTGCTCTTTCTAACGGTGTGGCATAACTTGTAGATGTAAGTCTATTATTTTGTAGCTTTGGTACTGGTTTTTGTTTTTGTGTTGGTCGTTTTTCTAACATAAAATAATTAATTTAAACTTGTGCTCAAAGCATAAACTAGAATATATATATGCAAATTATTAGGAGTTTCTTGACTTTATGTGATTGATAGTGGTTATCATAATATATGATTCATCTTTCTAAACACCCAACCATTTCTGAGATTCACTCTCTATATAGACAAAAAGAGTCCACACCCAGTGAAGTGTATCAGTATTTTTATGAACTTTCAAAGGTTGTTGATGTGAGTATTTCAGCTGTATACGAGTATGCAAACAATCTGGGTAAACTGCAGGCTGAGAAGTGCGATGACTTACTACAGACTAAAACTTTAGACGAGCTGCTAACAGATTATTCATTGTTTGGAATACCGTATTTTCTCAAAAGCAACATGATGGTAATGGATGAAATTATGAATGCTGGTACAAAAGCCCTCGATCAGTTTGTGTCTCCATATAGTTGTACTGTATATGAAAAGGTTCGTGATGCAGGAGCCGTACTACTCGGATTTACTCAGATGGATGAATTAGCTAGTGGTGCAAGCGGCGAACACTCATATTATGGCGTGACTAAAAACCCATATGATACTACTAGGGTTCCGGGTGGGTCTTCGAGTGGATCAGCTGCAACAGTGGGATCAGGGCAGTGTGTATTTTCGCTCGGTAGTGACACTGGAGGCTCAATTCGTCAACCATCTGCTTTTTGTAATGTGGTTGGAATCAAGCCAACGTACGGTCTAGTTTCTCGGCGGGGAGTACACGCAATGGCGTCTTCTTTTGATCAAGTCGGTCCTATTACTCATTCTGTAATTGATAATCAAACAGTGTTGAAGGTGTTGTCTGGTAAAGATCCTTTTGATCAGACTACTGTTGAAAGTAGTGAAGTATTTAATCATAATCCAATATCTAGAAAATTAAAAATTGGTATCCCTGACGAGTTTTATATCGACGGCATTGATCCTAAAATATTGAGTGCTCTGCAAAAACTTCAAAAAGACCTAGAATCTGAGGGTCATGAGCTAGTAAAAGTATCACTTCCGCATAGTAAATATGCTATCTCAGTATACTATATCACTATGACTGTCGAATTTTCTGCTAATCAGGAGCGACTCGATGGTGTGCGATTTGCTCAACAGGTAGACGGTGCTATGTACTATGACCACCGAGGAGAGTTTTTTGGAGAGGAGCCTGTCAGGAGATCTATGCTCGGTAGCTATGTTTCGTCGGCTGGATACTACGACGCATATTACAACAAAGCTCAAAAAGTAAAAGAACTAGCTCGACGTGAATTTGAAGAGGCATTCAAAATGGTGGATGTGATGCTGACTCCTACCACACCTGAGTTTCCATTTAAAGTCGGAGAAAAAACTAGCGACCCTCTCAAAATGTATTTATCTGATGTTTTTACCTGTGGTATTAATCCGCTGAGAATTCCAGGACTTAATGTACCTTTGGGACTTTTTGATGTAGATGGAGTAAAACTACCTAGTGGCTGTCAAATTCTCGGGCCTGAGCTGAGTGAGAGTATAATCTATCAATTGGGAATAGATATCGAAAATATTATCACAACAGGAATGTAGGCAAAAAAATATACCCTAGTAGGGAATTTCGTATAAATTTTGGTAGCGCTACGGGGAGTCGAACCCCGCTTACAGGAATGAAAGTCCTGGATCCTAACCGATAGATGATAGCGCCAAGTATCAAAAAAATAGTATTAATTTTTGTAAATTGTCAAGATGACTGACCTGACCAAGAGACTCACGACCCTTCAGATTGAAAAGCTCAAAAAGCAGGGTATTTTATCTCTGTATGATTTAGTTACTTTCATGCCAAGAGATCTAAAAATAATACGAATACTAGAAAATGTAAAAATTCAAATATACTCTAGTGACACTTTTGCATGGGAGGGAACACTCTTGTTTATAAATAAACGTATGGGGAAGCGACCTTTTTTAGTTCTTGATTGGCAGGGTGAGTCGCAGTCATTTAGTACATATTTCTTTTCATCAGTTCAATACTTAATCAAGTCTTTGGTCATTGGTCGACAGTATCAGATTTTAGTAAAATATAGCAATGGATTTTGGTCTTTAGAAAAATTTACTACTCCAAAAAAGCCTTTGATTAGCTATATCCAACCGATTTACGAAAAACGAGGTGAGCTACAAAGTGCATTTTTTCAGGCAATTCACAATCGATTACAGACAGAGGATTATGTCTTGAACTTGGTTGGTCTGGTTCCTGAGAGTGAATTGATTCCCCAGGTGTTAGACTTGTCATCTATCCATCATCCCACTTCCCGTGAAAACTATGATAAAATGATACAAACTTGGATTATGTTTACTGTGTTTCTCAGGATGATGGTGATTCGATCGACACAGGATACCACTAAAACTGGTTTTGCTAGAAGTGGTTTACTGGATGAGGAGTTTGCCTGTCAGCTCCAGCGGTATTTACCCTTTTCATTGTCCTCTAGTCAACAAACAGTAATCAATGATATTCTTCGAGATATTACACAGAAATCCAATAATAATTAAACTAGCTAGCTTTGATTGTCCAAAAATCTGCACTGAGACCTCGAGTGGTGAGGTACTCAGCTGGCATATAGAAGTACCCTTTTTCACCCCAACTATCTCCCCAACTATTTCTGCAGATAAACATATTGTTTTCGGTGTAGCCCACCATTACCACAGCGTGACCACCGAGTTGGTCTTCATACTTTGTAGGCAAATGCATTATTCCAGTTGTGGATGTCTCTCTGCTCTCAAAACTCTCGTAAACACTAAAGCCAAATATGATTGGATTTCCTTCGGCCAAACATGACTTGAATACATTTAAATCTCTACTTAACCTTTCATAGTTCATAATTTTGTGCTTTGACGCATCTGAATAACATTTTTGACTTGGTTGGGTTTTAAATTTGGAGATAGTGTATGGTTGTATTTTTTCACTGCAGTATCCAATACCGTGCACCACTTTAATCCCATCACGAAGCTCAGCTCCAGAATCAGAGTTTACCGAGTTCTCAAGGACACGCTCATTGTAATAAATAAACAGTCTACTTGGGATGAAATCGCGTTTTTTGTCTCGAATCATGTCATATTGTATAGCTCCTGCAATTGATTGTGCTGTACAACTACCGAGTTGACCCTGATCGTACACTTTGGGCATGCTAGCTCTCAAATCTACAGATGCTGAGATAGTATCCAGTGTAATGGATGCTGCTGAATATAGATGGTCACGATAATCTGGTTTGTCAGGTCTCCAGCCGTACTTATTGAGTTTTAGTGGCATATTTATTTTTATTTTATTTTTATTAAATTATTTTTACAGTAACTTATGAATATAATATAACGCATTTTTTCTGCCCCGTCAAACTTTTTATCAAAAAAAATATTATAGTTTTATCCTAAACTATTTTCAATTTGTATTTCTATTAGAGTTCTGGCCTCTATTGCAAATTCCATTGGAAGTCGCTGCAATATTTCTTTGCAAAATCCTGAAATTATCATTTGACTGGACTCCTCAATACTGAGACCTCGTGACTGTAAATATTCTAAATGCTCGGTGCTCAGTCTACTAGTGCTGGCTTCGTGCGATGAGCTAGATCGATGGTTGTTTTGGATAATCTCAGGTAACGTGTGAGTCTGAGAATCTGGTGACAATAGGAGTGAATCGCACACAGTAAAGTTTCGAGAATCCAAAGCATTTTTACCAATATAGACCCGACTACGAAAGGTAGTTTGGCTATAACCTGCCGAGATACTTTTGCTGATGATTCGGGATGACGTATTTTTCCCAAGATGTGTCATTTTAGTTCCTGTGTCGGTCTGCTGGTGATTATTGGTCAAGGCTACCGAGTAAAACTCACCGATACTACTATCGCCTTTTAGAATCACACTAGGATATTTCCATGTCTTACTACTGCCTGTTTCTAGCTGAGTCCATGATATTTTACTGTGATTACCCTGACAGACTCCACGTTTGGTGACAAAATTATAGATGCCGCCCTTGCCATCTTTATCCCCAGGATACCAGTTTTGGACTGTAGAGTAGTGAATGTTTGCTGAGCCCATTGCGATTAATTCCACTACAGCCCCGTGTAGTTGATTTTCATCACGTTGTGGTGCTGTACAACCCTCCAGATAACTAACCGAGCTATGAGAATCACAAACAATCAGTGTTCGTTCGAACTGACCTGTACCGACAGCATTTATCCGAAAATATGTAGACAAATCTATTGGGCAGTCAGTGTTTGGAGGTATATATACAAAAGTACCATCGGAAAAAACTGCACTATTAAGGCAAGCAAAGAAATTGTCGCGGGGAGGTATGACAGATCCGAGGTATTTTTGAACTAATTCACTGTGATGCATAACAGCCTCGCTCATAGAACAAAAAATAATCCCGAGGTCAGCCAGTTGTTGTTGATAAGTTGTTCTGACACTTACTGAATCCAAAACCGCATCGACAGCTACACCGCTAAGTATTTTTTGTTCGTGTAGTGGTACGCCAAGACGCTCAAAAGTTTTCAGGATTTCTGGATCTATCTCATCTAAACTATCTAAACTTTTTTTGTGACTAGCAAAGTAGCTGATGGTGTTATAGTCGATTGGTTCGTATTGTATATTAGCCCAATGCGGCTCAGTCATGGTTTGCCATATTTGAAACGATTTGAGCCTCCAATCCAACATCCACTGAGGCTCTTGTTTTTTAGTGGAGATAAATCGTATCACACTTTCATCTAACCCTATATGGTGGACATATCCTTGTGTATCTGTTTGAAAGCCAAAACTATAGGGCTTGTTTATGTATTGATGATATGAATTTGAAGACATTGCAACTCCTGCTTATTACTATCGTATATACGTGTATAGGCAAATCTTAGAAATCCTAGACGTAACTAAAAAACTAAAACATAGTGGCTCAAATACAAGACATATATACAAATATGACACAGAACAGTACAATTCCATCGTTTGGTTTGCTTTCAAAAATAAAAATAGGTTTGAGTATCATGGTTTTGGTGGTGGCTGGGTTTATTTCTATTTATACTATCAAGTCCTTCTTTTTCAAAGATTTACCCGTACCAGCTAGCTCTGCTGTACAATATGTCGCTGAAATCCAACCTAAAATCCCTGAGCCACCAGTAGTTTTGACCAATGAGTCACCGATAGACAAGCCCACAGATGATAAACTCAATGACACTAAACCTCTCGACACTCCTGTAATCTTACCTGCTAGCATAACAGTGCTCTCATCTGAACTCCCAAAACTGGCGATTAAAAAACGTATTAGCGTAAATCTAACTGATCAAAAAATGTATGCTATGGAAGATGATCAAATTGTCCGAGAAAGTTTTATCACCTCAGGCAAAGATGGCTACCAAACAGTCACAGGAGATTTTGCTATATATCTAAAGCAGCAAAACACTCGACTCAGATCTCCATTTCCAGAGCTAAGTTACGATTTTCCAGTAAAGTATTGGATGCCGTTTTATAGTGGTTATGGGATACACGACGCATATTGGCGAACTGAGTTTGGGGGACAGGATTATCATTGGGCGGGAAGTCACGGATGCCTCAACACTCCAGACGATATGGTAGAGTTTATATGGAGTTGGTCAGATGTAGGTACTCCAGTGCATGTGGAATAACATGTTGACAAACCATATCAAAAACAACAAAATACCCGACTTAGATCTCCATTTCCAGAGCTGAGCTATGATTTCCCAGTAAAGTATTGGATGCCATTTTATAGTGGTTATGGGATTCATGATGCATATTGGCGAACTGAGTTTGGGGGGCAGGATTATCATTGGGCGGGAAGTCACGGATGCCTCAACACCCCAGATGATATGGTAGAGTTTATATGGAATTGGTCAGAGGTAGGCACTCCAGTGCATGTGGAATAACATGTTGACAAACCATATCAAAAACTATATGAATAATACATGTCTACAATCACTAAAGTAGTAAGTATCACCCAGTTAAAACAACATTCCAAAGAAGTCATTGATGATTTAAATAACAACGAAGAACCTGTTTTGTTAATGCAAGGAAAGAAGGTTGTGGCAGTACTCACTCCAGGTAAAGTGTATCACAATTCTGAGCTAAAACGAAAGAATATCCTCAAGGAATTAGATTCAATGGAGCAGCAATTATCTAGATTTTGGAATGGTGTTAATAAAAACACCACAACAACCGCTTCTGAAATAGACAGTTTCACTTTTTGAATATGATCAATTTAGCTCTCCCGATTATAGACACTAATCTACTCATACCATTTTTTGCCCAAGAAAAACCTTTTGATGAAGTCAAGAAAATTCTCCAAAATGGAGTCTATATTAATGATTATATAGTTTGTGAAACACTTAATTTCCTCCAAAACAAATACTCAGTAAACGCCTCAATGGTGGCACAAAAGTTTCTTTTTCAAAAATCAGATATTTTTAACTTTTTACATATCGATGGTGATATTCGAAGGCTAGCCTCGGTAATCAGAGTCAAATTTGCAGATAATAAATTCAGTTTTACCGAGTCACTAATGTTGGCACAGGCTCAGATATACGATTTAAAGGTACTGACCCAAGAGTGGTCGATGCAGAATTATAAACCAGTAAGAGTTGAAAATCCTCTTGTATGAAATTGCTATCATTGCCCCGCATCAAAACAAAACACCCTCTTTCTGGATGTCCAGTATCAATTTTATCTTCCCGGGTTGAGCCCAGTTCATCTTACCTTTTCCTCCCAGTGCGTGTAGAAACTCATTGACCTCTTGTTTTGATAATTCGTGACAAATTCTGACTGCAGTTTCATAGCTGTCTACTGGTATAAAAGCCTGCATCGACTGATCGCCCTGTATGTTTCCATCGATTATTGTGGGGTGGAAATTTGTATCACCGTAACTCTGCCAAATCACTTTGTATTTTGAAAAAGAGTATTTACCCACACCTAGTAGTGCCCACCATAAGCCCTTTTTGATCTGAGCTGAGAGCATCACACCTTTTCTTGATTCTAGCTGAGACCTCGTTTGATTTAAATAGTTTGAAAGTTTAGGTTCGTTTGCAACATCTTCAGGGGTGAGTATTTTTCCATTTCTATGGTATGGAATCAAAATATATTTAGTACTTTTAGTGTTTTTGGAAAACAGGGGGTAGATGTATTTTTTAGGAAGTATTTGCTTTGATTTTTGATTACTTACCTCAACCTCGCCGTTTTCCAAATCAGTCATAGTGTCAAACACAAACAGATGTCTCAACCCACATGTATTTACGCCCTGTCTCGGCTGATCAGCTGAAATGATTCTCGGGATAGATAATTTTGAATCAACTTTTAGTTTAATCATGCTCCTTGTGTTCTGTAGCTGAATTAAATCAAATTTATCATGCTGAGTTATATCCTTTTCAAACTCAAGAAATGGTATCGGGAACTGAGTTTGACTACCTAGTTTCGCAGTGAAAAAACCATAATCTGTGCTAATATTTGGGAAGATACCAAGCTGAGATAATCCCAAAACCTCGGAAACTTGAAACGGCTGATCATTTACCTGAAATGTACGAAAGTTATCGTTAGCTCCAGTTCCAAAAAACAAAGATATCGGTATAAAAAAATAACAACTCCCGCCAAAGCTTAGATTCTCAGCTATAGTCTTGACGCAAATCAAAGTCGCCAAATCTGCTCTACTACTACCTAACAGCATGGAATTACCGCCACCCTGATAGATATATTTTTTAAAAAACGGTTTGATATTTTCTTTGTAATTGTCAGACAGATTATTAAAGGTTATCCATGGCGGATTACCGAGTAAAATATCAAATTTACAATCAATAC
>JAYWFX010000061.1:0-2696 GCA_043778575.1 bacterium
TCAGATTTTTTGTATTTAGTGATTTT
Organism: bacterium; assembly: GCA_043778575.1. Lineage (GTDB taxonomy): Bacteria > Patescibacteriota > JACMRA01 > JACMRA01 > JACMRA01 > JAYWFX01. The sequence goes on from JAYWFX010000061.1 coordinate 27, forward strand.
GCTTTCAATTCGTGTATTGTTGAGTGTGGATTGTATTTCCTTATCTGATATGAATCGATTAAAAGGGGTGGAATTAGTAAAAAAAGTCTCAATGTCGTCCACAAGAGGAGCCAAAACAATTTTGTCATTTTCAATGGATAGTTTCACAGAGTGACTGATATTGAGTTTTTTTCTGACAGCGAGCGGTATCACCATGGTACCATTTTTCTGATTTACTTTGATAATCGTAATTTTAGACATAATATGAACTTAAACAAAAATCTGATTCGTGTCAAAATTATTATCAAAATTGTGATTTATATTAACCTTCACCTACCTTTTTTGTTCGTATCTGTCTCGTAGCTCTTCTAATTGTCTAGTATATTTAGTTTTTTGATGTGTGGCTATGTATTGTGTTAATGCTGAGCAATCACCACTATCTCTCAGTACTGGCTCCATTTTTTTGTACTTAGCTATTACGCCTTTTATGTTTGCAAAAAATCTTGAAAATAATTCTCGTAAATCTTCATTTTTATTGATTTCCTCAACAAGTCTTTTATCGAACATATTCAGTAGGTAGTTAATTGGGTTGTTTAAATTTCTATCTATTGCCTCTCTACTTTGCCAACTCAGTTTTTCAAAAAATTTATCTGCATTCAGGCAGTTATACTTTGATTTAATCTGCTCAAAAATTTCAGTGGCTATTTTTTGTCTTGACTCATAGAAATCGTGCTCTCGCTCTGCATTATCAGTGCATATCAGTGTATTTATTTTGAACTCCATTTTAATTTCGGAGTTTTGCTCGTCTTCAAAATTTAGATAAATACATGAGTATCCTGATGGTTTCACTTCAGTTTTAATACCAACATATCTAAAGCCACTTTGTTTTTCTAAGTGATCGATAATGGTCGTAGTTAATCGAGCGAGTACATCAATATCTTTAACTGGTTGATCTAGTATGTATTGGGTTCTTATCAAATCTCGGATATTCTGTCCCTTGTTCATCTTTTGCTCTACTCTGTGTGCGGATTTTATAGCATTTGCCTTGGTTATAGATTTTATGAACTGTTCTAGCATTTCTTCCCCTGCTCCTGCGTACATTCTGGTAACAATATCATTTTGGATTACAGCCTTTGATTCAACATTACGCTCACCAAACAGGACTGAAATATTCTGTGACTGTGCTCTTTGCGCTATCTGCTCATTGCTGGCAAAAAGCATACCACTAGGCAATGACTCCACACCCTCGCCTTCATGGTGAGAAATAGGCATGAGGTGCTTATAGAGTTCGTACCAAGTAAATCTTAAGTTAGACATCGCTCTTTGTGCCTCAGTTACCAATTTGTTTGAGTCTCGTGATGGAAGTGTCTCCATATTTACGGATTTAATGTTTGTAAATTTTGTATTTGCGTGGTTTTGACTTCTCTAAGCTAACTAGATATTTATCCTTTGGTAAAATTACTCACAAAAAAACACTGAAAATCAAAGGTGATGAAAGCAACGCAAATATTTGATTTGAAATGCTGGTATCGTTTTATGATTTATCAGTGCTACTGACCCCCCTTATACAACATGCTATCTAAAACTAGAATCAATTGAAAATTTCTCAAAGGGGTAAAACTATTTTAAACAGACAATAAATGAGCACTTTGTCAAATAACTCTAAAACTTCCTTTGGTTTGTTGATACTCTGGATGCCTTTGTAAATAGCTAATCAACTCATATACGACCACATTGCTTTGAGATATGATTAGTGCTTTTGAGTCTATATTAATCAACTCATCTTGAATAATATTTTGGATAATTGGATAGTGAGTGCAGGCGAGTACAAGGGCTTTAGACCCTCTTATCATAGTGTGATTGTCACTAAAGATTTCTCGAACAATCTGTCTGGCTAGTTTTTTGTCGTCAGACTCGATTGTTTTTGCTAATTCAGCAGCTGAAACTCCATGAATGTTTTTGAAACCCAACTTCTCCAACTCTCTTTGGTAAAATCCACTATGAATCGTAGCAGGAGTGGCTAATATTGATACTGAATCACTCAAAACACAACTAGCTAAAATAGCCTCATTTGTGGGTTGGATGATACCGAGAATATTCTTTGGTTCAGAAAAGCTTTGAAGTGGTAGATAGTGTTGCTGTAGGTCTCGGATAGAGATAGCCGTCGCTGTATTGCAGGCAAGTATGACTAAGTTACACCCAGCTAACAACAGTTTTTCTACACCAGACTTAACTATTTCATGAATTTCATTATCAGTTTTTTCACCAAGAGGACAATGGGTGGAATCACCAAAAAAAAGACATTCAAGATGAGTTTTCTGATAAAAAGGCTGAGCAATTGTGAGTCCTCCCACACCAGAATCAAAAAAACCTATCATCTTTGATGTTTACGTCAAGGGCTCAAAAACGTCAACATTGACGGATACTTCAAAAGTATCTGAGTTTGTGTATGCCAACAATATCAAACATATCAGCAAGGTGGATTCTGGATTCAAGAGGTTTTCCTACAGTTTCTTGTAGTGTTACGCTCGATCAGAACGGGAAAAAAGTCACAGGATCAGCTAGTGTGCCAAGTGGTGCAAGTACAGGTAGCCATGAAGCACTAGAGCTTCGAGATGGTGGTAGTGCATTTGGAGGAAAAGGTGTGACCAAGGCTGTAAAAAACGTCAACGAAGGTATCGCCAGTAGAAT
>JAYWFX010000062.1:0-6984 GCA_043778575.1 bacterium
TTTTTTGGTGAGTATGATTTGACAACACCCCCAACCTGAACTGTTTTATCATCATGTTTCTCCCTCGTAGCTACAGTCATCACTCTCTATTATCAGCTATTCCAAAACTCAAAACACTCATTCAAAACGCCAAAGACAAAGGGTATACTACCATTACTCTCTCAGATGAAGACACTGGATCTGGACTGGCTGAGTTCTATGATTTATGTAAAAAAATGGAGATAAATCCAGCTCTTGGAGTTGTGCTTCGTGTGCCTAATATTTCTCAAATTGAAGGTGCTGGCAGAAATAAAGAATTTAGTAAAATAGCCCTAATTGCTAAAAATGATGCTGGCTACAAACGGATTTTAAAACTGATTAGTCTCGCTAGAACTATAAATGAACAACCAGCTTACCATATTAATCTTGGTGATTTGGCTGATGAAAATATTTTTATATCACTAGCTGGAAATGATCATGAACTTATTCATTTATTGAGAGCAGGAAATGTCGATATTGCTGACAAAGTCATTAAACAATACGTGGTTAGTGTTGGTGTAAACAATTTGTTGGTTGAGCTGGCATATAAACTCAACAATGATTCTGTTGAAGATGTTAAAAATACTAATTCTACACTCATTGCGCTATGTAAAAAGCATGGTGTTCGCTATGTCGTTTCGCCAGCACCGCGATATTTAGATCGAGCTGAGGAAGAAGCTTTTCGTGCTGTTTTAGCTGTCAGAAACCAAGGTAGATTATCAGATATTGAACTTCAGCGTGAGTTTTATTTGCCGACTGTTGATGAACTAAAAGCAGAGTTTGATTACTGCTTAGAAGTCTTTGACACTATTCATATAGAATCTCAAATCCAGATTGAAATACTTACAGACTATGCAAATAGAGCTAGTGATGCATTTTTCCCGATTTTTAAACTTGAACCAGATCAGACTGCAATGGGTAGGTTGACCTGGGAAACATATATCGGATTACTAGAAAAGTTTCATCCTGATGGGTTGACTAGGGGTGACTGGAAAAATAGATTTCCCTACAAAGATCTTGATCAGATGAAGGAGTTTGCTGCGACGAGTGTGCCAGTACAAAAACTAGGATACCCAGCAGATTATTGGCAAAATACCCATACGATCTCTGACTATGTAAACAGACTTGAGCATGAGCTAGGAGTTATCGAAACAAAAGGGTATCCGCACTATTTTTTAGTATTTGGTGACATTATGCAATTTTGTAGGGATAATGGTATTGTAATAAACACGAGAGGATCTGCTGCTGGTTGCTTGGTCGGATATTTGGTAAATATTAATATTTTAGATTGTTTACTCTATGATATTCCGTTTGAGCGTTTTCTGAATCCACTGAGGCCATCCGCACCCGATATCGATGGTGATTTTGCTGATGATAAGCGTGATTTAGTTATCGAGTATATGACTAGGACATATGGTGCTGACAAGGTGTGTCAAATCATTACTTTTGGAGCTATGCTTCCTCGAGCGGCGGTGCGTGACATTGGGCGTGTCCTTGGTGTGGGGTATAAAAAATGTGATAGGATGTCAAAGCTGATTCCGATAGCACCTCAAGGAAAAAAAACAACATTTGCATGGGCGTTTGAGACGAGTCAAGAATTCAAGGATTTTTGTGAGAAAGATGAAGAAGCTCAGAGAATCATAGCTATTTGCCTAAAAATTGAGGGTAACTTCAGACATGCTAGTGTTCATGCTGCTGGTGTGATTATTTCACCTACTACCATGACAGATTATGCACCACTACAATGGGATTCTGAGCACAAGATGATTATTTCTCAGTACGATATGCGTATATCTGAACAGGTTGGTTTAGTAAAAATGGATATTTTAGGGATCCGAAATTTAGCCATTCTTGGAAATGCTGTTGATCTGGCCAACCAGCGTCACAACACAAAAATAGATTTACTCAATATTGATTTACAGGATAAAAAAGCTTTTGACCTACTTGCCAAAGGTAGAACTATGGGTATTTTCCAACTTTCTGGGCCAGCCATGACTCGGTATCTGGTTGAATTAGAGCCGACAAAAGTCCAAGATCTTATGGCTATGGTTGCGTTGTACCGACCAGGTCCGATGGTAAATATCCCTGAGTACATCAAGCGTAAAAAGAATCCTAAAACTGTAAAGTATTACTTGCCTCAGATGAAAGATTGGATGGAGCCAAGCTACGGAATTTTGGTATATCAAGATGATGTGCTATATACCGCAATTTATATTGCTGGTTATGACTGGGGTGAGGTTGATAAACTTCGAAAGGGTATGGGTAAAAAAATTAAAGAGGTTATTGATGCTCAGCATGTTCGATTTGTTGAAGGTGCTATGTCTCACTCCAAGCTCACTCAAAAACAAGCCGAAGAAGTGTGGGACTTGGTTGTTCCATTTTCAGCATATGGTTTTAACAAGGCTCATTCATCTAGCTATGGTATGGTTGCCTACTGGACTGCGTATATGAAAGCCGAGTATCCTGCAGAATTTATGACAGCATTGATGACTAGTGAGTCTAGTAACCAAGATAAAATATCAGCCGCTATAAAAGAATGCAAGGAGATTGATCTGGAAGTTCTCCCGCCAGACATAAACACTTCTTTTGATGGTTTTAATATAGAAAGTGACAAGATTATTCGATATGGTCTGAGTAGTGTTAAAAACTTAGGTTCTGACGTAATTAAATTTATTATTAAGGAGCGTGATAAAAATGGTAAATACAAAGACATATATGATTTTTTAGGTAGAATATCTGAGTGTTCGGGGTTCAACAAGCGTAGTCTAGAGGCTCTTATTTGGTCAGGTAGTCTGGATACCATTGGTGAGTCACTTTCTATGATTGACAACCAAACAGTAATCAGGTAGTTTATCAGAATATGAAGCAAATCCCTCTCTCTTTTTTAGTTACCTTAAATGCTGCTGATGGCGGCGGTGCTCCCCAAGATCCCTGTAAGGCACTGGGTGGTTGTGTCAGCGGCATAGATAAATACAATGGTGGAGATACGACTAACAACATTTTTGACTTTATTTTGAGTATATCAAACTTTCTTACCTATATTGCAGTTGGTTTAGCCGTGCTATTTCTGATTTTGGGTGCATTTAGGATGATTACCAGCAACGGCGACGATGCCCAGTATAAAAAAGGTGTGCAGACATTGACTTGGGCTATTGGCGGCCTTGTACTTGCTATTATAGCTTATTCGATAGTGTATCTCGTTAGTACAATAGTCGGCAATTTAAAAATATAGCTTTGGTATAGATTTCATACACATAAAAACTATGAAAACACTAGAAGGCTCTATCCCTTGACAAAATCTGGTTATTTTACATTTCTCAGATAGTTACTTTCCAAAAAAGCAGTTCATATTATTAGATAGCCATGGCAAATTACCTTACACAGCAGGGTCTGACAGATTTGAAAGCAGAGCTTAAAGAGATTGTGGATGTGAAAATGCCCTTGGTTCTTGATTCTATAAACAAGGCTATTGCTGAGGGTGATCTACGAGAGAATTCTGGTCTAGACGCGGCAAAGCTCGAGCGTGAAAAACTGGAGACCCGATTAGATGAGATAAAAAGCATAACTAATGATTACGAACTAATAGATGAGTCAAAGAATAATTCGCAAAGTGTTCGCATAGGTAGTAGTGTAAAAATAAAATACCTCAGAGATAATGCAGAATTTGACTTTAGAATAGTTGGTATGAGTGAGTCAGATGCTTTAAATGGTAGAATCAGCAATGAATCTCCTCTTGCTGTAGCAATACTGGGAAAAAAAGTTGGAGATACAGGTATTTTTAAATCAAAATCTGGAAATGTAGAGGTGAAAGTATTAGAAATAATTATAAAATAATATGTCTTTAGTCGTCGCAAGTGGTTCAAAACAATATATAGTAAATACAGGTCAGCAAATAATAGTCGATCGAATTGTAGCAGAAGTCGGTAACGAAGTTGAACTCCCTGTCGTTATTTCTTTTAACCAAGGAGATATTAAGAACGGAGGGTCTGTGAAAGCAAAAGTAATTAAGCATCTCAAGGGTGAAAAAATTCGAGTTGTAAAATATAAGTCAAAATCTTGTTACCACAAGCAGTCAGGTTTCAGAGCTTATCAGACTATGTTAGAAATTGTAGGATAATAAAAGATATTTTGATAATATAACCATAATATGCGTCATTTAAAGAAAACGAAAAAATTCAAACGAACAGAAGAGGAGAGACGAAGACTTTGGACTGATTTATGTAGTGCTTTGATTAAGAGTGAGAAAATTGTTACTTTTACTGCTCGTGCAAAATGGTTTAGACCAAAATTTGAGAGAATGGTAACTTGGTGCAAGACTGCCGGTGATGATACTCAACTTGCTTTCCGTAGACTCAGACCATACTTGTCAGAAGCAGACAGTCGAAAGATGGTTGAGGTGATCGTACCAAAGCTCAAAGACAGAGTTGGAGGATATACTTCACTCCTAAAACTTGACACTGAGTTCAGTACACATGATAAAAGTATAGTAATGATAGTAGAATAATTTTTTGATATGTCACAGGCAATTATAAAACAAACGAAAACAACACGAGCTAGTAAACTAGGATATATGAGACCATGGTATATCTTTGATGCCTCCAAAGAACCAATTGGTAGACTTGCTACTAAAGCTGCTAGGATATTGATGGGTAAAAATAGAGCAGATTATATGCCCGATGTTGATATGGGAGGTATGGTAGTTATCATTAACGCAGATAAATCTGTTTTGACTGGGAAAAAGCCAGAAAAGAAAAATTATTTTAGACATACAGGTAGAATTGGTAGTTTGAAGATCACATCATTTGCAGAGCAGATGGCAAAAGACTCTAGAAAACCTATGTATCATGCAGTCAGGGGAATGATACCAAAAAACAGACACCAAGATCTGAGACTACACAACAGACTCTTTATTTTTCCTGAGAATCATAATTTTACTCAGAAAATGATTGAATGTAATTAATATAACATACACTTTTTTCATGCCAACTATCAATCAACTTATTCGAAAGCCTAGAGTAAAACCTGTAAAAAAGATTAAATTTCCAGCCTTAGCTAGAAATTGGAATGGAAACACTAACCAGCCAATTGCTTGTCCAAATCCATTTAAACGTGGTGTTTGTACAAAAGTATATACAATGACTCCAAAAAAACCTAATTCTGCTGTGCGAAAAGTAGCAAAAGTCAGGTTATCAAATAAAATGGAAGTTTTAGCATATATTCCTGGAATTGGTCATAACCTCCAAGAACATAGTGTAGTTATGATTCGCGGTGGTCGTGTAAAGGATTTACCTGGTGTAAAATATCATATAGTACGTGGTAAGCTTGATGCTGCTGGCGTAGCAAAAAGAAATAGAAGTAGAAGTAAATATGGAACCAAAAAGCCTAAAGCATAGTTTCAATATCTGCAGTAGAATTGTATAAATAGTAATTATCTCTCCCAATATGGGAGTTATTTTTTTTGGTGTTCAGTTAGTTTGTTCTATTTCTATTCCCATAGATTTACTTTTTCTCCAAAATGTGGCCAATACGACTTTACTTGATTTGGTACAAGCGATTCTATTTCATTCCCAAAAGCAAGGCTAGCATCTCGTTCTCCGTGCATGAGAAAAACAGTAAGTGGGTCAGTTGATTTATTTGATCCTTTTCTGCTCTCAAGCAAGTTGAAAATCCAGTCTTTGAGAGTTTTTTGATCAGCGTGAGCGGAGAATTCATTGATAATCTCTATCTTTACCATTACTTTTTTTATTTTTCCCTCGAGGATTATTTCAGTCGCACCATCCAATATTTGTCTACCAAGTGTGCCAGTTCCCTGATAACCCACGATTAAAAGAGTATTTTTCGGCTCTTCAATATGAAAGTATAGATGTTTTAGAATTCGACCACCTGTTATCATGCCACTGCCTGCGATAATTACGCAGGGCTTAGTGTTTGTGTTGAGTTTCTTGCTATCCATTGATGATTTTAATATCTCCAACATTTTAAAGTTGAGAGGGTTTGCCTTTTGTCCTATTTTTGTTTTATAGTCTTCATCGTACAGCTCAGGCGATTCTAGGCAAATCTGTAGCACTTTTGATGCCATTGGAGAGTCTAGGTAAATCGGAACTCTTGGTATTCGGTTTTCTTGCATCAATTCTACAATATAGTAGATTACTTCTTGTGCTCGCTCTACTGAGAATGCTGGAAGTAGTATCATACCATCGTTTCGAATGCAGTCCCCAATCACTTTTCTGAGTTTCTCTTTTGGATTCAGTTTTCCGTGAAGTCTGTTTCCATATGTGGTTTCGATAAAAGCGTGAGTAAGCCCGACAAACGACCGATTGTTGATAAAAGGCATTTCTGGATCTTGGATAATAGGTTTGTTGATATTGCCAAAGTCTCCTGAAAAAGCCACCTGTTTACCACTGGAAATTTCGGTGATGATAAGCCAAGCAGAGCCAAGTATGTGTCCATCATCAAAAAATTCTACCTGTAGATTAGGGTGAATGCTAAAGGGTTTGTGATACTCAAATGTCCGAAATCGTGTCATTGTTTGCTCGACATGATCTTGTTGGTATAAACCTAGGTTCTCTAAGCGTGTGTTTGTGGAGTCAATTGATGTATCTGCTGTGATTTGCGGCATCCCATTTCCAATCTTGGCGATCTTTGTCTTGATCAAACCTTTTGTTAGTTGAAATAGTTCTATATCTCCATTGTCTTGTTTTAGTTGTAGCTCAGTTTTTTTGAGTCCTGCCAACGAAGTGTCAACATGTTCTTCTGTATTGAGTTTTGCGGCGTCCATCATGACTACTTCGGCTATTTTTTTTGTCGCTAAAGTACTATAGATTTTGCCCCCAAAACCATTTTTTACCAAATAGGGAATACGACCACAATGATCAAGGTGGGCATGAGTCAGCACAATACAATCCAAAGTCCTCGGATCAAACAATAGGTGTGAGTTAATTTTGAATAGGTTGATCTTTTGACCAG
>JAYWFX010000063.1:0-2681 GCA_043778575.1 bacterium
TTTTTTACTACTCCTGCATTGGCTTTGACTACGTGAAAGGTGAAATCAAAGGCTGCGAATGACATGATATAGTACACCAACTGTCGAGTAAATTCATCATGACCAATTATCTGACTAAACGGCAGGAGTGCTAGATTAACCATCAAAAAAACCAACGCTAGCTTGAGAAAACTATGAATGAGTCTGACTATATATCGGCGATTAAACACGATGCTCGACTGAACAATCCCGTAAAACAAATGCGTCAAAAAGCCAATCACCAATCCGAGGTATGAGTACAGCAATGAACTAGTGATAAAGCTCATATATTAGTTTGTTTCAGTTTTGGTTTTGGTTTCAGTACTTATTGGCGACTCACTCGATTCACCTGTATCTGTGGTCTCATTGCCATCTTTGATACCCACAAATCCATTGGCTATCTCATCTACTGGTAGTGGTATCTTTTTTACGACAGCATCTGAATCATTATCTTTTGGCAGTTTCTCAGCTCGATCATCTATCTGATCTTTATCCTTGAGGCGCTGTGGTCGCTTGTCATCGATTTCTGCCGTTCCTATTTCAGGGGACACTTGCGGTTTATCTTTTTGGAATAGGTCAAATGGTTTTATACTAAACGTCTTTTTGGTAGGGTTATCCTGTGGTTGTTCGGGCTGATCTTTGGTTTGGATAGCTGAGTCATTGGTCTTGGTTTGAATTTTTTGTTTTTGATTAGAGGTGTCTTGACTTGTTTCGACTGTCTGGGCTGAAGCTGGCTTGATATTGCTAGCAGTATTCCCTAGTAATGAACTAGGTTTTGAATGTACTGGAGCAACTATTTCGGCTACCACCCCGCCAGCTGCACCGACACTAACAACACCAAGTAGTACACCGACCAATACATTTTTTCCTAGAGTTGAAACTACCTGCGATACCAAAGACATATAACAATCACTTATCATAGACCAATGTTTTGTTGTGGTCAAAAGTCTCTACATCATTTGCTTATACGTATCTATCTTGGCAACGACTGAAAGCAAATCACAGCTACATAGCAAATATAGCTCGCCATCAAAAAGATACTAACAGGTCGAGATAAATTGAACTTTTTTGCAAACAATAATAACAATAACACCACCGAAGAGGCAATCAACAACACTATTGATCCATTGAGCGAGTTGGTATCTACAGCAACTGGAGCCCCTACCCTAAAGATTGCCGCAATTGTCCATGTCAAACCTAGATTCCCTAAAACATCAAAGACATTGGATCCGATCGCATTGGTCACGGCGGTGTCAGCATATCCCTCTCGAGCAGTTTTTATCGAAGCCAGCAAATCAGGTACACTCGTACCAGCAGCTAGTATAGTGAGGCCGATGATAGCCTGAGGAACTTTTAAACTGACAGCTAGCTGACTCGCCCATTCAACCATAAAATACGAGGATACAATAACTAAAAATACCGAGATAATGATATTATAGCTGACTTGAAATCCATTGTATCCACTCTTTAAACTAAAAAATAGATAGGCAGATAATTTTTCAATGGCGTTGAGAGGTGACCACTTTTGATCACGCAGGTGAATCAGCTTTTCCTCTGAATCTTTGACATCTTCTGCTATAATTACAGTTGATTTAATGAGAGTCGGTTGCAACTTCAATAACTTACTGGAAATCTTTGGCCAATTAGAAACAATCACTGCGTACACCACGTAGAGTAACAACAAAACAATTCCCTCGTACCATTCCACTTTTCCGTTTGATAAAGTAAAAAATAAGGCTAACACTGCAAATATATAATATACCATATCTCGAGTGATAGAATGCCAAGTGAGTTTTTTTCCTGCAAACCAAGCCGAGGCACCGACTATAAACAGCACAGAAAACAAAGCAGACCCAATCACAGCAGCAGGACCAAGAGCTGCAATTTCTTCAAACTTTTTAGCATCATTTGATTGAATAGCGATAATCAGTGAGATGATAGATACTGACAGTTCTGGAGCCGAGCTAACAAAAGAAGTCAATGCCCCAGTTTGATCATCAGTGAGTCCAATTTTGTCTTTGAGAATATATATCGTAGGAATCAAAAACTTATCAACTACCACATACAATACATAAAATGTGCACAAAATCCCAATAAAATATAGTGTGATCATAGATTCACTTCATCTCAAAAAGAACAGTTTATGTCAATTAGTGATTACCAACTTCTGAGTAATTGTATAAATGGTTTTACGATATGGAATCTCTGCATAATTACAGCTGCGATGTCCTCGTCTGATTGATTGAGGATACTGAGATTGTCCATGACGATATAGTTTTTGAATTTGAGTAAATCTATATTTGGATCTTCAGAACTAAATCCTTTTGGGCGTGTTTTGAGCTGATCACCACACAATCCTCCAAAGGTTTTTTGAAATTGCTTGTTAGAGAGTACTGTTCGAAGTTGCGTCGAATCCTCTGAAATAAGTTGTCTAATTCGCAGTAAATCCTGTGGAAACAACATGTATCTTCCCCCACCAACCATCAGTCTACCATCGGATCCAAGCTCAAAATAATAAGCCGCATTTGACTCACTTTTGCCTGAACTACTAAAAACTGCACTGATATTGGTCTTGTATGGGCTTTTGTCATTGCTGAAGCGTACGTCTCGGTTGATACGAAAAACACATTCCTTGGGTGAAAGAAACATCAGGGCATCATCGA
>JAYWFX010000064.1:0-2679 GCA_043778575.1 bacterium
AATGTTTTGCTTGGTTTCGTGAATTTCATGAGGAAAAGTAAACCCACCAGCGTAACTATTAGCCAATCGAGATTTGAGCTGCAGAGGCACCAGTCCAAATAGCAGCATATAAATAACTGCATGACCAGATTCATGAACTGAGATGTTGGCGATAGCGTTGTGTTGATTACTTTCACGGATTTTATCCACTCTCCCAGTGTATGGGGTTTTAGTAATATCTCCATCAATATCCGCAATTAGTAGATTATTTGCACGATCAAACCCCATACTGATTCGCTTGTTACCCGCCATGATGCATTTGTATAGATACTTGCTCAGGTTTGTCTCTACGATGTCCACAATACTGCTAAAAACTGGTCTGACACCCTGCACAGGAAAAACACCATTGCGATACACCAAGTCGTTTATAGAGCTATCGATGGTGAGTGTAATACCAAAATTTGACTGTGTGTCGACTATGATTCTTTTCATCTCTTTGGAAATAAGCTCTACAAAATTCTTTTTATTGAGTGAGTTGTAGATCAGGTGAATATTGCCAAATCGTGCCACTTGCTCTGGTCGAAACTTGCGTGTCAGGGAATTTTTTACATCTACCATGGTTATCTTTTTGGTAAATGCGTTAAAAATATCTGCATCTATGTCTGTCTCGCTCGTAGCCCCTGCCATGTTAAAGGCTTCGTCCAAGTTACCTGAAATAATTATCAAAGATTTGGCATAGCTGACTGGTTCATAGATTTTCTTTTTCTTTTTAGCGTCCTGAATAAAACTAATTCCTGAATCTGGAGACATACCTATCAGCTCATCTAGCGTCTCATCCAGCCCGAGCATTCGCTTGAGTTCTCGAGCCTCCCAAAGCCCCATATTGTTAGTATTTGGTAGTATTTCCTCACCGTTAGCTTTTCTGGTAGCTAGATCTTTTTGCTGGGCCATCATACTATACAGCTGATAATCGAGATCTTCTTTTTGCTTTCTTGCCAGCTTTCCATCACTGAGTAATTCCCAAAAATCGGTAAACTTACTCTGCAAAAGTGGTTTTCCATCTACATCAATAGTATTAAATCGCTGGATCTCATCAAACAAAATAATCGAGGGCTTTTCATCTGCTATGCCATTTTTCTCGATCAATCCTGACACAGATTTTTCCCACGAAGACCCCTCCAGATTAGATAGTTCTATCTCAGCAAAACGGTCTTGGTAGTCTAGTAGCTTTACCATTTTACGGATCAAATCAGTCTTGCCTACACCTGTCATACCCCACAGATTAACTATTACTGGGCGAGTCAATATCTCGGGCATCAAATACCAGACCTCGATATAGTCCAGCAAGGAGTCAATAATCTGGTCAATCCCTACAAATTCTTTTTTGAGTATTATGCGGGCTTTTTCGACGGTTTGCTTTTTCTTTTTAATTTCAGTTAGGCTAATTTGTATCATATCTACAGTGATTTTCTTTTTTTGAGTACGGATTGAATTGCAACCATAATAGCAACTACCACAGCGATAAGCATCATCGCTATCCAGACTTTTTCTCCAGAATCCACAGAAAACCCTAAACCTTTGACTAGGAATCTGTATCCTAACAGCCTCTCAGGGTGAAGCGTCCCCACAAATGCTATACACAGCCCAACAAATGCTGGAAACATCTTAGCTTTAGCTGTATCAAATTTTTGTTTACTGATACAATACACAACCCGAGCAAATGTAACAATAGTAAGTAGTGATAATACTCTAAACGGGCTAAACTCAAACAGGGATCCAAAGGAAAGTCCAGTAATAGCGGTTATCAAATGCGGCAGTAAATACAACCAAAGTGTAGGCTTTTGCCAAAGTATAGAATCTTTTGCGGAGTAAACAAATACCCCAGAAATCAGGGTGGCAAAGGCAAAAAAGGCGTGTATAAAAATTATTGTTTGCATACTATTAAGAGGTGTGGTTTTGAGCGTAGTTTCGGTATGCTTCAAGAATGTACCACAATCGTCAATAGCTGATGTACTATAATAACTATTTTCATCCAAACGTAAACGCGTTGACCTCCACTCCTGCTGGCAAACTCAATTCCATTATTCCATCCTTAGTAAAGTTTTTATTTTTAACGAGTTTGTAGAGTGTAGATTGATTGATTTCTATCGTTCCATTTGGCTTGACACTATCACCAAACATGCTCGAGTCGCCTGAGATTTTACCTATTTTTGTCTTTCCATCTGTGCTTCCGAGCACTAAATATACTTCTTTGGCGTTGTATTTTAGTTTCAGTGTATGATCCACTCCAGTAGTCACAGCAGATTCACTACCGATTTTCCAGTTTCCACCAAACGACCATGAGTTTGAAGCCAAATCCGTGTTTGCAAGTGATGTATAGTTTACGCTAGTATCTGGTTTATATTCACCAGTGTTGCTAAATCTGTCTGCCCGAGTATAACCAATATATGTTTCTGGAGTCTGCCGCACACAACCGCTTTGATCGCAGTATTCACCTTGGGGTTTTACCTCTTTGGTAGAGGCAGTGACGAGCTCATTTGATATATTCGATCCTTTTTCTTTGAGTAGTTCTCGGATTGCCTGCTCTGTCTCGTCATATTTTCCTTCTCCAAAATGAGTTCTGCGGATATTGCCGTCTTTATCAATCAAATATTCTGCTGGCCAAAACTGGTTTTTGTAGTTATTCCACGTACTAAAATC
>JAYWFX010000065.1:0-6958 GCA_043778575.1 bacterium
CGATGTATTTGATGATTGAGAATAAAACAATTGACTGTGATATGAGAATTCCAACACCAAGGAGGCAGTACCCCACATGCAGAGCGACTCCAAGACCCAAACCAATAGATGTAAAAATAGCAGTTCTGCGACCGTACTTGATACTCTGGAGACAAATCATAGCAAAATCTGGGCCAGGCAACATAACAGCAAGTAGATCAACGGTGGCAATTGTGATAAGTTCAGTTAAGTAGGGCATATAATATGTTGATTGAGTTAATTGAGATGATGAGGAAAATGTTGTATTAATTAATTTTTGAATGTAGGAAAGTCTGGGACTGTGAAATGTGTGATTTGTATGTGTGATATTTTTTGAGAGCCAATAATTGTTAACATAATACTTTATGCAAATCTGAATTAAAAATAACGTCAAAGAATTTCTGCTTTTTGTGCAAAAGATAAAATTAGGGTACTATTTATGGTATGTACATGAAGCCGCCTACACTTATCAATCTATCTGTTAAACCTCCAGTGGGTGATGATTTAACTGCGAAAAATGATATTGTTGGATATATTCGTCACAATAATCCAGATCCTAGACATCATGAGTTTCCATACCGGTATCCATTTGAGTGTTTTAAAAGAGACGAGATTGAGATAACTAAATACTATAAAATATTTATCCAGGCGGCACTTTGGAATATAGGTGTGAATCCAAAATTGATGGCAGTGTCTGTGATTGAGGAGTTAAATGAAATTGCTTATCAATTTGTTTTTTGTGAGCTTTTGGCAGTGGATAAGAGGAAACTAAATAAAGACGGAGATCCGTACCAAGGCAGTTTATTTTTTTCTGAAGAACAACTAAAAGATGATGATTACAGACAGAAAAGCATAAAAAGAGGTATAATAAATTTTTTACCTAAGCGTTTGTCAGGAGTGCTTGCCAAAGGAGCAAAAATTAGATCGTTGATTGCAGAAAGTCAAAACTCGCTGGATGCACCGAGTAAACAATCAGACCCAGATTCAGGTTCACCAATGACGACGATGGATAGTATATCAAAAAAATATCAGTATTATTCAGATGAATATTACGAACGAGACGATATCCAATCTAATGAAGACAATCAATTCAGTGAAGATCATCATGAGGTAATCGTTGGTCATCTTGAAAATCTCACAACCGCAGACATTGGAATTTTAATCAAGCTTAGAAAATCTTCAGACTATGAGAAACATTCGGAAATGCTAGAAAAATATTTGGAGCAAATACAAACATTTTGGGATTTAGAAATGCAAGGAAAAA
Organism: bacterium; assembly: GCA_043778575.1. Classification (GTDB taxonomy): domain Bacteria; phylum Patescibacteriota; class JACMRA01; order JACMRA01; family JACMRA01; genus JAYWFX01. The sequence continues at coordinate 1,283 of JAYWFX010000065.1, forward strand.
CTAGAACAGAAAAAATGCAGTTGATGAAAATCAGTAGTGATATTGAGCTAAAGCTAAAGTGCATGGCTCATATTTTGTTTCTGTGTGAATTTTGTGATCCAAAGAGCCCGTCATTATATGGTAGTAAGATTTTAGCAGACAGAATCAAACAATTCATTACCCTATCTAAATGGAAAGCTGGTGTAGCGGAAAAGAACAGTTTTACTATAAAATCAATAACAGAGAGATTTACATCAAATAAACGAAAACAAAGACAAACACCCGAGCAGAGATTAGCTGAGCTGAAGTTGACTAAAAAGTTGGCTCATGCTTGAAATTGGATATGACAGATCTATCTAAATTTTTCAAGGCGTATGACGTCAGAGGTACCGTTCCAGAACTCACAGCAGAGATTTATTATCTAGTAGCACAGGGATTGGTAGAGACAATTTTGAAACCAGAGGGTTTGCCACTGACGGTAAATATGTGTCGAGATGTGCGGTATTCTAGCCCAGAATTTTACAAAGCTTTTTATAATGGACTGTTGAGTGTGGGTGCTACTCCTATCGCTATTGGTTTTGGCCCAAGTGAGCTATTGTACGCCGCGTGTCAGGTAAATGATTTTGCTGGGGCAATGATCACAGCGAGTCACAATCCAAAAGACGACAACGGTATCAAAATGGTAAAAAAAGTACCACAGATGCTTGGTATCGAATCAGGTCTGGCAAGTATCAGAGATTATGTAATTGAAAAAATGGAGGCAGGATTCAATATTGACCTAGTGGATATGGTGGAAGTCCAGGAAGATGGAGAATTTCATAATCAGGTCGTAGAGTATCTCTTTAACACCTTTAAGACCGTTGGTCAGGTTGATACGATTAACTCAATTCTCACAAAGACAGACAAAAAACTCAAGATTGTAGCTGATACCGCAAATGGAATGGGAGGGTTTTTGATGCCATTTATTGCAAAGATGTATCCAAATATTGAGTTCGTACCAATGTTCTGGGAGTTAGATGGGAATTTTCCAAACCATCCAGCTGACCCTATGGCAGGAGAAAATATTAAATTCCTCCAAGAAAAGGTGCTCGAGGTTGGTGCTGATTTGGGTATTGCCTTTGATGGTGATGCAGACAGAGCATTCTTTGTAGATGAGAAAGGTGAACGAATCAATGGTGAATTTCTCGTCCCAGCCTTTGCAAAATACATGGTAAAAGAAGCCATTTCAAAACCTGAATTAGGATTAGATCCTGCGGTTGTTTTCCCAGTCTCTTACTCAAGAGCAACTCTCGATACTGTATATGAAAACAATGGTATCCCTGTTGGAGCAAAACAAGGACATACCTTTATAAAAACCAAAATGAAGAAGTATAATGCAGTTTATGGAGGTGAGGCTAGTGGTCATCACTACTTTGGTCAGTTTGGATTTATGGATTCAGGAGCTTTGACAGTGTCTTTGATGATCAGAATCTTGGTTGAAAATAATCAAAAGTCATCTACAGTTTTAGACTACTGGACATCTAAATACTTTGTCAGTGGCGAGCATAACTTTAAATTAGTTGATGGTCTCACGATGCCGATTATCAGAGAAAAACTCCTTTCTACATATTCAGATGCTACAATCAGTGAAATGGAAGGGATTACAATTTATTATCCAGAGTGGAAAGTCACCGTACGTGGATCAAACACAGAACCCCTCATCCGTGTAAATGTAGAATATAAAGGAGTTGATAAGGTTATGGAAAAACTAGAGGAAGTCAAAAAAGTAGTGGGAGTCTAGGCTAGTCAAAGATAGCATATATGCCTAAACCAAAGACTAAATTCCAATGCTCAAACTGTAGTCATATAGAGGCGAAATGGTCTGGTAAGTGCCCACAATGTAGTTCGTGGAATACCTTTTCAGAGGTTACTGAGGTTGATAATTCGGGTGTAGGTTCGCAGTTTTCTGTCAGCGGCGAGCAACAGGTTTTGAAGCCAGAGTCAATCAATCAAATCTTAGAAAAGATAAAAACAACCAAAGAGAGACGCTTGTTCAATTTTTCAGCAGACGTTTTGAATGGGTTTTTTGGAAAGGGTTTGGTCGCTGGGAGTTTGACACTGCTTGCAGGTGAGCCCGGACTTGGTAAGTCAACACTAGCTTTACAGCTACTCAGGTCTTTGTGGATCGGTAAGTCAAAAAATGATGACCTCAACCTATTATATATTACTGCTGAAGAGTCTTCTGCGGAGCTCGCTCGTCGTTCTGAGCGGTTAAATATCCCCCAAGAAATCAATGTACTTCAGGCAAATAACTTTGAGCAGATCGAATCTGTACTTGAGAGAGTGAAGCCAGATATAGCTATTATTGACTCTGTTCAGACGATTTATAGCTCCAAAATCAACTCGAATCCGGGTAGTGTGACTCAGGTTTCGACTATTGCGAGTCAGCTGTTGGCAATTTCTAAATCCAAGCATATCACGATTATTTTGATTGGTCACGTCACTAAAGAAGGGCAAATTGCTGGGCCTAAAACTCTGGAGCACTTAGTCGATAGTGTGTGCCTACTGGAATCCTCCGAAAACACTAAATACCGCACTCTAAGTTTCTCTAAAAATCGATTTGGTTCTACATCGAATCTTTTACTCCTCAAAATGGAAGAATCTGGTCTGGAAATCGTCAGTAACCCATCACTAGCTCTACTTGAAAATATCGAGGAGGGGGTTGGGGTGTGTTACGGAATTGCCCTTGATAAAGATTTACCGCTGGTGGTCGAAGTGCAGGCTCTCGTATCTAAACCAAATTTCCAAGGTGAAAAAGCTGTGTTTGGTCGGCGTGAGGCGTTGGGTCTCAAAACTGCAAAACTCAATGTGATACTAGCCATTGCTGAAAAATACCTAGGGCTGGATCTGAAAAATCGTGATATTTATATTCAGTTTTCTGGTATGCCCAAAAGTGTGAGTGATGACAGTTTGGATCTAGCTACTTTATGTGCTATTCTGTCATCGTTGTATGAGAAACCAATCGAGGAAATTATCTCAAAGTCCAAAAATAAATCACAATCAAAATTAGTTTTTGCTGGTAGACTAACACTCAGCGGCAATCTGAGGTCGCCAACCAACGAAGCCGAACGCACAAACACATCAAAGAAACTAGGGTTTGATCTCAACAAAGGCATAGAGTTCGGAGATCTAACCAAAATTTTTACTCATTCATAGCCTTCATAGTTGACCAAGCTCTTTGTGTAAGCAGCACCATTTTTTGGATTTGTATTGGATCTAAATTTGTATTTCCTGCACTGTGTAGCTGTAAAGAAGTATTCACTAGACTTTCTCTGGTAACATTAGGATTTGTTTCCAACAACGTTAAGATTAAATCAACTGTTAGATTGGACAATTTTACCACCCTTTGTTCTCTCATATCTAATCCCCCCCCAGCCTCAATAATGTTAACTATATTTTCAGGCAAAGCCAAACGTAGAATTGTATAAAATACTATATCTATGTCATGCCCAGATTCAACCACATTGTCTATTTTCTCCATATCTATGTCGCTGAGGGATCCTTGTACTCTTAACGAATCAATATTTTCTCTGATTATTGTTAGAATCGTTGTGTAAAGGGTTTTATTTTCTAGTTCTCCCAAAGCCTCTTTTAGTGTATTTTCTCGATTTGTAATGACATTTGGTTTGTCAGTGTAGTATTCTAAACCTGTGAGCTCTATTTGCATTACAAATAAAATCCCGTTAATGATCGCGCTTGTCTGCCCGAGATTGTTGGTCTCAGCTATTTCTAAAGCTAGTTCTCGTTGTGGAGTGAGGAATGCGGTTTCTGGGTTCATATTTGGTTGTGTATTAGATATGCACAAATAAAAGCACATAAACATTGACTTGGCAAAGGTGGACATAAATAAATATGCTGTGGATGCCTTGGTCATGAAATCAAAATTTGTACTAGATCGAAAAGCCCTCATAAAAAACCTCGAAAGCTATGATATCGATGAGAACTTAGAAATCTTGGACGTGAGTCTTGCTCGATATTTAGTGCACTCTAGTCACAAGATGGAAACGTACTTAGCTCCTACATCTCAGACTGAATTGGACAGTGAAGGTGAGAAATACTTAGAGGAATTTGATGAAAAAACCCTATATCTGTGGAAAGAAGTCGAATCACCACTTACTACCGTGTTGGCAAAAATGGAAGTTGATGGTGTGTATGTAGACAAACAAAAACTCCAGCAGACAGCAGAAATCATGAAACGGCAATTAGCAGAAATTAGTGCAAATATACGACATATTCTAGGCGAAGAAATAAATATCAACTCACCCCAACAGCTGGGTGTAGCTCTGGTTGGACAGGGATTTGTCCTCAAGAAATCAAAGACTGGAGCAATCTCTACCAGTAAAGAAGTCTTGGATGGGCTTTTGGAGGATGATCAAACTGGTCTTGTACAGCTGATTTTGAAGTATCGGACGATCAATAAACTCATTGGGACATATACCCAGAATCTGATTGATGTACTCGATGAAAATAGTCGAATCCACTGCACATTTAATCAGACTCAAGCTGCTACTGGGAGGCTTTCTTCTGTTGATCCGAATCTCCAAAATATCCCTATTCGAAACCTTGAGTTTGGTAGTTTGATTCGCAGTTGTTTTTGTGCTCCGGACTCGAGTCGTGTGATTTTGAGTGCAGATTATTCTCAGGTGGAATTGCGAATCCTAGCACATATTAGTGGTGACAAAAACCTCATTGATGCTTTTCAATTTGACCAAGACGTACATAAACGCACTGCAGCTGAAATGCTGGGGATTACTATCTCAGATGTGACAAAGGAGCAAAGAACACTGGGCAAGACTCTCAACTTTGCACTGGTATACCAGCAGGGTAGTTTTGCCACGAGTAAGATGCTGGGGATTACTATGGCGGAAGCAAAGGATTTTACCGAAAAGTATTTCTCAGCATTTCCAGCGGTAAAGCCACTTGTCGACTCAGTTTTGATTGATGCAAAGAATCGAGGGTATGTAGAAAGTATATTTGGGAGACGGAGGTATTTCCAAAATCTCAATTCAAAGATGTTTATGCTCAGGCAGATTGATGAGCGTGCTGCGTTTAATGCTGTGCTTCAGGGGTCAAATGCTGATTTGATAAAAATAGCCATGATAGAAATTTATAGGCAAATACAGTACAGGGGGCTAGATGCTAAAATGGTGCTTCAGGTGCATGACGAGTTGGTTTTTGAAGTATCTAAAGATTGTGTAGAGGAGCTCAGAGAACTCGTTGTAAAGATTATGTCCAATCCGCCAATAGACCTTGCGGTTGCGATCAAAGTAGATACGTCTGTAGGTGATAGCTGGATAAAAGAGTAGAACATCACCCCACACCAAAATCCCCACTCAAGTCTAGGTGGGGATTGCTGGTTTCTCTAGTCTCTAGTCTCTTGTTTTCTAATCTCTTGGTTGTTGGTTTTCTAGTTTCTCCTCCTAATCAACCCCAACCCACTTCCACTCACTGCAGCAGCAAATAGTGAAGCGTACATCAAGAAGCTGAGGAATTCAGTAGAGGTGTATCCTCCTGTTCGAACAGTGTTTCCAATGAGAGCAGGAATGTTCATGATAGGGTTTGGATTGTTTACTGGTGGAATTGGCTGAATGTACTTTGGAGCAAAGTCGGTTGTCAAAGTAGCTTCAGTTCGTCCATCAGCTGATTTGAGTATACCAG
>JAYWFX010000066.1:0-21790 GCA_043778575.1 bacterium
ATGACACCTTTACTCTAACAACCAAACTAGATCACTAATACTTCAGTACCATTCATGGTAAGAACCAAATCCTTCTACTTTAGTGGAAGGTGGTTTAATTTGGCTGCTATGAGATCGTGGTGTATACATCTATATAAACACAACAAACTTAATGATGCAAAAAGAATCTGTATCTGATACAAAAAAACTATTATGTTTAAAAACTAGACAAATATATAAATATATAAATACATAGCACTATATATGTTGATACAGGCTCTATATAACTATATAGAAAGTTCTGAATTATATCAGAAAACTACTATGTAGCAAAAAAACTGTTCTTATTTGTGACATATTACTATGACATTTGAAATTATCAACGCACTTTAAAACCTCGGTTTATCCTCTGATGAGGCTCAAATTTATCTGGCTGGGCTAGAGCTTGGAGAGACAACTATCTTGAAACTACACAAGCAAACAGGTATAAATCGCTCAAACATCTACAAGATTATCGATAGACTGAAGCTCAGAGGATTGTTTAGTGAGGTGGAATATGGGTTCAAGATTCACTACAAAGCCCAAAATCCGAACAAACTTGCTCACGAACACGATATCAAGGAGCAGATAATCAAAGATATTTTGCCTACACTGCATTCTAAATTTACGCTGGGTGACAAAAGTCAAGTTGAATATTATGCAGGGAAAAACGAAATTAAGGGCCTGTACCTCAAGATATTGGATGAGGTGGAATTTAGGCAAAAGTATTACGTGATAGGTGACCAAGAGCTATTTCTCAGAGTTGATGAAGTGTTTTTCAATGGTTTTATACGTAAACGAAATAAACTCAACCCAGAAATCAAAATGTTTTTTACTCAGACTGATGCTGCACTGGAGAGTATGAAGATCCAGGCAAATCACTTTAACAATGTTCAAATAAAACTCCTTCCAGATCAGACGACATTTACAGCAAACATCATCATCACAGAAAAACGTGTCGTTGTGAACAGGCTCAGCGACCCCATCAGTGCTACTTCGCTGACAAACCCAGATATCATTGATACGTTTATCCAAATGTTTGAATTATTCTGGGAAAGCGTAGGTTAGGTGCTGATAATTTTCATCATCTCGATTTTTACTTCTTCGTCTGCTTTTGTTGGTTCGTTGTCGCCGTCTTGCTTGCCGTAGTTTCCTGCTTGGGAGTGATTCATGCCTTGGATTTCATAGTCTTTGGCTGAGTTTGGTAGGTTTCTTCTGTAGCTTTGGATTTTCTCTGGGGTTGCCATTGGGTCGAGTGATCCGTGAATAGACGTCACCTGTATATTTGTCTTTGAGATGTCGTTTGCACAGTACGCACTAATCAGATACAAACTGTTGATTTTGTCTGTATGGTTTTTGGCGTATTCGCAGCTCATCGCACCACCAAGAGAATGACCGCCTATCGTCCACTGGGCTATGTTTGGATTTGCTGTGATGATTTCATCAGCTTGGTTGATGCTAAAGACTGCGAGATTGAGAGTTGGTTTGGTGATAAATATCCGCATTTTGCCTACTCGTCCGTTTGATAAATCTGATAGTTTGTAAAAATACGCTCGTGGATCAATCTTTGCACCGGGGTAAAAAATCAGACCACTTGAGTCAGAATTTGTGCGTAGGTATGTCGTACAAAAGTTCAAACATGGTTCAGGTGTAGGCTTTGGGATAATTTCCCAATAAGATGAGTTTTCTATTATGGTTATGTTATTGATGGTTTCGTCTCTAGCAGTTTTTAGTTTTTCAGGATCAGCCTTGTAGGTCGAGTTTGCCCAGATCACAAAAATAATACTCCCGACAACAATGCTAATTCCTGCAAAAATTACAAACCGCACTAATATCTTTTTAGTAGGTCTGAGAGATAGATTCATACTACAAATAGGATTATCTTTTGAGCAACTGTCAACCTATGTAGACAAAACTCAATCTGTTCAATAGTCTTTGGCAATATGCAGGAAAAGATAGGAGAGCTCACGCATTTTGAAAAAAGATTCATAGCATGGTGTGAAAAAAAATTTGACTACCAGCACAGAGCCCATTTGGTAAATGTTGATTTTGATAAGCCTTGGTGGGATGTGTTTTGGCAACAAAAATGGCTGGTGGTGATACAGTTTTTTAATCTCATCACAGTAAATATGGTTGGGACGGTATTGCCTCTAGTCTTGTCTTGGATTATCAGTCAACGCAATCTCACCAATCTCTGGTATTTACTAGTTTTTGTGTTTGTGTATCGAGTGTTTGCACATATTTTGTTTTACGCCGATAGTCTGCTGAGGCTTCAGACTCAGACCTCGCTCACAGCTAGTGCAAACAAACGATTGTTGTTAGTGGATCCTATTTCACACAGCACTCGGTCTAGTGGTCAAATCATCTCTAAAATAAATCGATTGGGCACGTCCTACTATAAAATTATTGAGGTTTTTACTTTTGAAATACTGTCGATTGTAGGTGCACTGATAGTCACAGTTGGGTCGTTTTGGTTGGTGTCGTGGGTGTATGGTCTGGTATCTTTAGTTGGAATTTTGATAACTATCGGGTTCAATGTCTCTGCACTAGTTTGGAAAACAAATATGATGGAAAAATACGTAATCCAATTCGAGGATGTCTCTCAGGCAGTAAATATCCAAGCCATGCAGCAGGCACCGTTTATCCGCTCGGTTTTTGCCACTCCTGAGATGTTTGATCAGATCGACACCACTAACTTTACTAGTTTGTGGAAGCGTGGATCGAGTTGGAGGATGAGTGCGTTTGTGATTTCGGCTACCCAATATATTTTTTATGTTAGTCTAGGTATTCTCGGTTATTTGCTTATCAGTGATAAAAATGTGGATGTGATTATTTCAGCTGCCATCATGTTTACATATTTCAATTTAGGTCAGAGAGTCTATTTTATAGGATTTACTGTGACTTCTCTGCTGGAAAGCTGGATAGGAATTCATGATTCATTTGATTTTATTAGAAATTACGGAAAATCTAGCTATCCAGTGCTGGAAGAGTAGTAACTGAAGTGTTCAATCCACAAACCTCAACTCTGCAATTCAAATCCATGTTATATTTGGATTGGTGCTTAATTTGCATTGACAACAATATTGGTTTGTTCGCATCTTTTCGGAGTATGAATATTTTGCAGGCTGTTATTTTAGGTTGTGTAGAGGGCTTTACTGAGTTCTTGCCGATCTCCTCTACAGGTCACTTGATCATTGCTCAAAAGCTGATGGGACTCACTGAGGTAAACACTTTTTTTACGGATGTAATTCAGTCTGGAGCTATTTTGGCGGCTGTGTTTTACTATAGAGAGCGGTTGAAAAAAATATATGCTGATTTTAGGTCATTGGCTAGCAAGCGATTCAAACTGAAAAAAGCTACTCATGATGAAAAATTGGGTCTTTACATGTTGATCGGAATCATCCCAACTCTCATCATTGCTTTTGTCTTTAGAAAGAGTATTGATCAGTGGCAAAATAATCTCAGTATCGTGGCGGTTTCTACTATCATCTTTGGAATTGTATTTTACGCTTTTGAATTTTGGCAACAACAACACAAACGAGTCGTCACTATAAAGTCTGTCTCTCTCAAAAATCTCTTGATTATGGGACTTTTTCAGGGTGTTGCTATTATACCCGGTGTATCTAGATCAGGGGCCACGATAGCTGGAGGTTTGAGTCAAAAAATCAGCATGAAAGAAAGTGTAGATATAGCCTTTATCATGGGAATCCCTGTATTATTTATCGCCACACTATACAAGCTCATCACCGAAATACAGCACGCAAATACTGAGATTATTTTGTTGACTCTTGTGGGTGCTACCGTATCTTTTATTACAGGTTTGTACTCAATCAAAATGACATTAGGTTTCTTGACCAAGTATGGCTTTAGACCATTTATGATTTATCGAGTTTTACTAGGATTTACCCTGCTTATTTTAGTATTTAATGGAGTAAAGTAGTCTTGAATAGGACTTTAGATTGTATGAATAGTTGGGAAAATAGTCATAACGCTGAAAAAAGAAGGAGAGGTTTAGAGATTATCTGTGTGATAATTCGCTATATTCATAGTACAAGAACGGTTGTAGATAGGGAGAGTTTATACAAAAAATTAGATAATCTATTTCATCTGGATATTCAAAACGAAAGCTGTCTCAGACCGACCGAACCTGTAGTGATAATCGCAAATCACCCAAAACTAGTTCCAGAGTTGCTCGTCAGTAATCAGATTATGGGTTGGGTTGGGCACCCAGAAAGATTTCTACAGCACAAAGACTCACACGCAGTCGCAAATATCATCATTACCTTTGTTATCTCTAGAATTTGTAGAGAATTGGAAGTAGAAAACCACATAACTATTGGTAGGAGTTTTGGTGTAGATAACTTGGCAGAGTCTATGTCATGTAGTATGATAGGAAATCGTGTTGGTTTGAAAGAGGTTTACAGGAGTCTTGATACAAAACCTGATCATAGTATATGCATATTCCCTGAGGGTGGAGTAAAAAATCTCAATGTGTTTGACAGAGGGTATTTAGCAATTGCCCTGAGACAAAATATTGGAGTGATTATTCCTACTGTATGGAATCAGTTGTTGTTGCCAGATGGAGAATTTAGAGTTGTTATCCACGACCCAATCAAACTACAAGCAGATTTAAACAGCAAAAAAACTAGATCGCTGAACACGATTATTCATCAAAAGATGCAGCAGATGGCAGTGGATGCTGGTGTTTACTCCGATTTAAACCATTGAATATATTCCCTAATCCCTGTTTCAAAAGAAATTGTTGGTTTCCATCCGAGTAGTTTCTCAGCTTTTGTGTTGTCACTGTTTGTGGATAGTACTTCGCCGAGTGGCATTTCTACCATTTCGACGACAGCCTTTTTATCGTAGCCGATTTCCAGTGTATGTAGTAGGTCTGACATTGTTATTTCTTCAGAACCGCCCATATTTATCGTTTCGCAGCCAATATTTTGTTGATCTAGTGCAGATATAACCCCATTTACGATGTCAGAAATATGTGTATAACATCGTACCATATTGCCGCCATTGTTGAGGTATATTTTGTTGCCAGAGCGAATGCATTTACTAAAGATACTAATCGCCATATCAGGTCGGTCAAATTCTCCATAAACCGTAAAAAACCTCATCCCGATGCTGTTGATTCCATACAAATGATAAAAGCTGTACGCCATAAGCTCATTCATTATTTTGCTACTAGCATACATAGATAAGGGTTTGTTGGTTTGATCGGTTTCAGACAAAACTTGGTGCTTGCTGCTACCATACACCGAACTGCTACTAGCATACACTAGATTTTTTAGGTTGAAACTATTGGAAATTTCTAGGATGTTTAGAAACCCTGAGATGTTTGACTCGATATATTTTCTGGGGTTTTTTAGGCTATATCGTACTCCAGCTTGGGCTGCCAAATGGCAAATCTGGTTAATCCTGTGCTTGTTAAAAATATCCTGCAGCAATGGCAAGTCACAAATATCTCCTGAATACAACACAAAGGAATTAGGAAGTGTGGTCTGTAGTTTTTCTAGTTCTTTGATACGAGTGTGTTTGATATCCACATCGTAGTAGTCATTGAAATTATCTATGCCAACTACTCGATGCCCTAATAATATGAGTTTTTTTGCGGTATGAAAACCAATAAATCCAGCTGCACCAGTGATACAAATAATCTTTTTATCAGTCATATTTATCCACTTTTTTAGAAAAATTGTAGCCCATTGTCAATCGAAATTTGCTACTTGCATTTGACTCAGAATTTAGCTGTGAATTTAGCTCTGAATATTCTACAAGCTAGTTTGGATTGAATTTTGACAAAACCTGATTTCTCTCATTTTCTCAGATTACATGTCATCCACAGCAAATCTCATCCGCAATATTGCTATTATTGCCCACGTTGATCACGGAAAAACAACTCTAGTCGATGGTTTAATTAGACAGACTTTGGAGATTCGAAATGTAGCTAGTTTAGGTGATCTGATTATGGACAGTATGGATCAGGAGCATGAGCGTGGTATCACAATCAAAGCTAAAAATGCCTCAATTTACTACAAACACGATGCAAACGAATACAAGATTAACATTGTAGACACACCAGGGCACGCCGATTTTGGTGGAGAGGTTGAGCGTACGCTTCAGATGGTGAGTGGAGTAGCACTTTTGGTAGATGCACAGGAGGGCCCAATGCCTCAGACCAAGTTTGTGCTAAAAAAAGCTATTGAACTCGGTCTAAAAGTTATTGTCATCATCAATAAAGTTGATAAACCAGCTGCAAATTGCCCTAGAACTCTTAGTAAAATTGAGGATTTGTTTTTGGATCTTGGTGCTAGTGATGAGCAAATGGATTTTCCAGTAGTGTACGCAAGTGGTGTCCAAGGCAAAGCTGGTATTGCTCCAGATCAGCTCAAAGACGATTTAACCTTTTTCCTAGATACTGTTGTCGAAAAAATTCCAGCCCCAGTGATATTAAATGAAGACTCAGCAGTAAATGCTCTCCAAATTTTAGTTTTGGCATTGCAGTACGATAATTTCAAGGGAAAGATGGCTATTGGTAGGATCTCTGGTGGTAGTATCGCAAAAAATCAGAGCATCATCTCACTCCAGGCAGAGGGTCTCAAGCGTGGTAAAGTTTCTGCTTTGATGGTGTTTGATGGTCTTGGTCTCAAGGAGGTTGAAAGTGCTGAAGCTGGTGAGATTGTGATGGTTGCAGGGTTGGAAGACTTTGGAATTGGTGACACCATAACCACTAACGAATTTAACCAAGCCCTCACCCGTGTAAAAGTAGATGAGCCAACTATCCAGATGCTGTTTGGAGTCAACACTAGTCCACTCTCTGGAAAAGAAGGAAAACTCGGTACCTCACGTCAGATCCGCGAACGATTATACAAAGAGCTCGAGACCAATGTAGCACTTCGGGTTTTTGATCATCCAGAAAGTAGTGAAAAGTTTATTGTATCAGGTCGAGGTGAGCTTCACTTATCCGTTTTGATTGAAACTATGAGAAGAGAGGGTTTTGAACTCGAGGTAGGAAAGCCAGAGGTTATTATCCATGAAGTCGATGGCAAAAAGCACGAACCATTTGAAATAGTTGAAATTAGTGTACCACAGGAGTACCAAGGAAATGTCATGCAGGAACTGGGTAGGAGAGGTGCTGATATCAAAAACATCGCTCCAAACGAAGCCCATACTGAGATAGAATTTGAGGCCGAAATGCCAACTCGATCGCTTATTGGTCTAAAGCCGATGTTGATTACTGATACAAAGGGAACTGTCATCATGTTTAGTGCTTTTGATAGCTATAGACCAATGGCAAGTGTCCAAATGGAAACACGACACGGTAGTCTGGTCAGTACAGATTCAGGTATGGCAATGGCATATTCACTCGATAACGCACAGCAGCGTGGAACACTATTTATCGGAGCAGCGACTGAAGTATACCAAGGAATGGTCATTGGTCAGTGTGCAAAAGATGAGGACTTGGAGCTCAATCCATGCAAGGGAAAACAGCTTTCAAACGTCCGATCAAAGAGTAGTGATGATGCTTTGAGTTTGATTCCGCCACGGGATATGACGCTTGAAAAATGTTTAGAGTATATTTCAGCAGCCAATGATGAGCTAGTTGAGGTGACTCCAAAGACTCTTAGAATCAGAAAAAAGTATTTGGATCCAAACGAAAGAAAACGATTTAAGGGCAGATAATCCTCATATTTCAGCCTTATTGACTTCCATCACACTATGTGGTAGTTTTTAGGTTTAAATTTACAGGTTTACCCACGCCAGAGCTATGCAGGCAAGAGTCATGAGTACAAATCCAAGAATGCTGAGAGTGTTTGATAATTTACCATTGGTGTGGGATCCCATAATTTTTTTGTTGTTGCAGATATGGATGATCAGACCAATTAAAATAGGAGATACTAGTCCATATACAATAGCTGTCCAAATCAATGCCTGAACTGGGTTGATACCAAAAAAATTGAGACCAGCACCCACAATTACTGAGATTGCAATCACTCCATAAAACCCTTTGGCTTCTGATACACTTGAGTTCATTCCACCTTTGAGTCCGAGTGTGTCCCTGAGGGTGTAGGCACATGCTCCAGCCAGTACAGGTACCGCTAAAAATCCTGTACCAATAATACCAAGTGCAAACAAAATATAGGCGAATTTTCCAGCTATTGGTTCGAGTGACAGAGCTGCTTGTTCTACTGTTTGTATGTCGTTGACACCATTTTTAAATAGTATAGATCCAGCCGTCAAAATAATAAAAAACATGATAAAATTCGAGAAAAACATACCAATGAGGTTATCTATACGCATGGCTTTGATTTCGCTGGCTACGACTGTGGCTGTTTGAGCTGGTAGTTTGTGTCGTCGCTCTTTTTCCTCTAAATCCTCTACCTCCATAGCATCCTCCCACACAAACAAATAGGGAGATATAGTCGTACCAAGTAGTGCTACCAGAATCGAAATAAACCCCTTGTTGAATTCGAAATGGGGTATAAATGTAGCCTTTGCCACCTCAATCCAGTCTTGCTTTACCATAAATGGCACCACGAGATATACTAATAAAATCATCGTAATATATTTCAGTATAGATGCAATTCGCTTGTAAGAAAGAGTGGCTAGGGCTAAAATGATAATTCCAGCTGCTAAAAAAGTAAAGATTTGAGCAGAAATCTGGGGAAAAACAAGATTCGCGACTGCCCCCATGCCAGCTAAATCTGCTCCAATATTGAGAATACAGGCTGGAACTATCAGTAGAGTGAGTAGATAGACAATCTCTTTTGGGTAGTGTTCTTTGACGACTTGGGCAATACCCTTTTTAGTTACTACCCCGATTCGACCACACATTTCCTGAATAGCTGCCATCAGAGGAAAAGTAATAGCTGCCGTCCAAAGTGTGTTGAGTCCAAATTGACTCCCAGCTTGTGTGTAGGTGGTTATTCCGCTTGGATCGTCGTCGCTAGCACCAGTAACTAATCCAGGTCCAAGTTTTTGCCATGCTGTACGAATCGTCGTGATTGGATTCTTCATATTTGTTTTGGTTGTTGTTGTGAGTCTTTATTTTGAATTCTTGTTGTTGGCTTTGACACCGTGAGTCGATCTTTAAATAATTTTAGGGTATATTTAGCTTTTGGTCAAAGCTTTCATCCTCTCCCTCGGGTTGTTTGCTGTATCGTACTGAATATTCTAGTATTTGCTCGATGAGCTGCTTTTGTGTGTCTGGAAAAACAAGGTTTCTGAGCTGTAGTTTTGCATTTATGTAGATACTTTTGGTGACTTGATGAGCTATTTCGTTTGTTTCTACGTCATGTTGTGCGAGTGTTCTTTTTGTCTCTTCATTCTCTAAAATCCATTCAATCCGTTCTTTCTCATCTAACCGCTCGCCATGCAAAAAGGTCAACAGTCCCCATCCTTCACCAATCTGCTCCAAACAGGCAATTCCATACAAAATCTTTTCGACCTCTTCCCAGTGAATAGCTGTAGGGTTGATGACGCTCTCAGAATCACTAAAATCATGCAAGAAGCCTAGAAGCAAGGGAAAGCATAGTTGTAAAAATGCATTTTGCCTCGACTCAATCTCCAGATATGAATCCAAACTCGGTACGCTTTCATTGAGCTGTTGATTGGTTTTCATGGAACTAATCAAAAACTGGTTGAGGTAGCGGTGGTTCAGGTATTTTTTGAGATATTCATGCTTTATCCCGAGATCTGCTAGTAGTTCAGCAGTTTTTTGATGAAGTAGGGCAAGTTGTTGGGGGATGATGGATCGATTTATGTCGTTATCGATATGTTTTTGGATTTCTTGGATTTCTGGGTATTTTGGTTGTAGTTTTGCAGTCCAATAGGTTTGATTGCTGTCGATAAGTGACTGTAGGTCTGAGGTGATGCAAAAAATCTGATAGTACCACTCGCAGAAAAAAGCTATATCTGTTGGCGCCCCAGTTCTACGTGCTAGTGAGTAGGCGACGAGTGAAGTTTGGTTATCGAGAATGGTCTTGAGAGGCAGTAGTAAATCCGTCAACTGCCCATCCATATCGGTGTTGGCAAATATAAGGTTCATCTCTGCCTGAAATTGGCTCACAAAACTCTGGTCAGCAAACATAATAATCTCGAAATAATTACAAACACTACACAAGTCTGTCAATGAAATCCCAGCGAACCTATCCACATTTTACAATAATCTCAATCTAAAATAGGATCAACGAACAAAATAAAATTTAAACTCAATGTCCGCAGATAGTCCATCAACAGAATCTCATCACTCCAAAGACCAACCTCTCACACCAGAGCAAATCCGAGAAAAATATGCATTGTATTTTAGTGCAGTTGAAGCTTTAAAAAAAGGTGATGGATCCATTGCTGATCAAATCGTACAGCAGATTGTAGATAAATACACGTCGTTAAATGAAAATACATCTGAAAAAAAATATAATACTCTTAGTAGACATCTTCGTGAAGATATTTTTCATAATATTGATCATGTAGATCCGTATATTTCAGAAGATTTAAAATTGATTACAGCTAAAATATTTGTAGTTGATATTGATGGTACATATAGCTAACCCCACCTCAAACTAGACATATCGGTCACATCAGATGGTTGAACCACAGGAGATAAAGCTGTCATAGCGTTAACTTGATCAATAAGATTTTCATAAAAGTCAGCGACTGTATTCCAATACTTTCTCAGTCGTTGTTTTAGTCCTTGCCATTTATGCTCAATAGGATTTAGATCTGAAGAATAAGGTGGAAGAAATATCATAGTATGTCCTGCTTGTTCTAATAAATTTCTTATCTGTGATGATTTATGAAAACTTGCATTATCCCATACAGTAACTGATTTCTGGGGTAGATTTGGCAATAATACCTCTCGTATCCAAAACAGTACTAGCTCTGTATCAGCTGTATCATTAAATAGAAAAGGGTTGAGCAAATCATGATTACTGTTTCTAGCTGATATGATAGAAGTTCTCATGTATCGTTTACCGCTTATCTCTCCATACACTCTCACCCCAATTTTACTTTTAGCATATTCTCTGTAGATGTATTGTTCAAAACCTGCCTCATCTATGTAAAATACTTTCTCTGGTGAATACTGAGATATGGTCTGAGTAAAATCTTGTTTTAACTCTCTGTTTGATTCTTTAAATATCTTTTGTTTTTTTTAACACTATAACCTATTCGTTTAAAAGCTCTTCGTATAGATTCATCACTGGTATTAAAATGTTTAGCTATTTCATAAAAATACCAATCAGGATGCATATCAATAAACTCTTTTACATCATTATCATTAAGCTTTGAACGAATACTAGTATACTGTTTCACCTCTAGCAGTTTATGCTCTTTTTGCAAACTAATCCAAGAATACAGAGTTTGTTTAGCTATATTAAATACCTCAGCTGTTTTTGATTTAGTGTTGCCTTTCTCTAAGAACTCAATAACCCTGACCCGAAGATCATTGCCGTGTCTAAACATAGTAAGACGAGTTAAGTATTATTACAATTATCTTGTCTATAATACTAATCTAGTTTGGGGTGTGGTTAGCTATACTCTGCCCGAGAAGGTTATACATTCAACGAAGACCAGTATCGATTTGGAGAGTACAATAAGCAAATGATGAGTTTTATTAACACTGTAATTCCACAGACAATTTATTATGAGGATCCCTTTTTGAGTGTTGCTCTACCGCTCCTGCAGCAGAATGGAAACACAATTATTTTCTCTACATTTTCTACAGATACAAACTTGCCCTACATTAGATCTGCAATTTCAGATGATCAATTACGTCAATCACCATTTCTGACCAGAGATGTATACTCTAAATATTCTAAATTTTGGGATTCGGTGAGAAAACTTAATAACTCAGGAGAAACAGATAAAGTTGAAAAGCTGTTACCTTTCATGTCAAAAATACTCAAAGAAAAGTTACTAAAAATAGGTATTCCACTGGAGTTGATCGTAGATGAATTTACTCAACCTGTAAATTATGGTGATGCACTTGTTAAACCATTTGAGTCTCTTATCGGAAATGAATTCTTACCCAATGTTTTAGTTCTAGATGATGCTCAGAGTGAGAGAAATAATCACCAATCAAAGGGAATCAAATTTGTTCGATGGGGTAGAAATGACCCTGAGGAATTATCTGGACTGATTTGTGGTGCATTTGATGTCGAGTCAAATCAATTAGATCAGTAAATTTATTGTAACCACTTTCTCAATTCCTCGTCTCCTTCAAACCAGCTAATCAATGAATCTACTTGCCACTGATGCTTGCATTTTTGGATAATTTTTTGGGCATATTGCTTGGCAAAATCTATATTTTTTATATAGTGCTGAGTCAGAAACACACCGTGCCATGGTCTAAAGCTCCAGTTCTGGAGGAGTCTTTGATTTGGATACATGACACATACTGAAACTGCTACATCTGGTCGTATAGCTCTGATATCTTGGATAGCTTGTTCGGTAATTTGCTCACTGACTCCTATCTGGATGTAGACTCTTTGGACAGTTTTGCATGATAGTTTTTGCTTTAGTCTATGGTTTTCAGTGTCTAAATCTGTGCCGCTGAGAAATGGATTGTAGGCTACTGCTGTAAAAATAGTGACAAACGGTAGTAGGCTCAGGGTATCTAGTGATCTTTTCTGCGATCCACTGACTAACAAGAGCTGGTAGTTGGGATTAGACTGATTTAATAAGTGTTTTTGAAAGGATAGAAAGTTTTCAATAGCCTGTGTTTTGCCTCCGCCATAGTGTTGCTTTATAGAGTAGGTAAAGGTAATGTTCGTTGCTGGAAAATCTGACCAAATACGCTGCGAAATATCTATTAGATCATCATCACTAGCTTTATTTGTCAGACTGATGGAGCTCAAGTCGTGATTGGCTAACAGCCCAATGGTCTTCAGTTTTTTGATGAGATTATTTGGATTTACCGTTAGTTCAAATTCGGTCATAGATTTTGAAACTTGCTTTTTTTGTAAAACTTTGGCAAGAGGATTGACATGAGTAGCCCTAATATTGATTTTACCCTCATTCGATCTGCACGAAAAACTATTAGTATGCAGATCAAAGATTCTGTTTTGGTGGTGCGTGCTGGCAGGTTTGTCCCTAGGCTGTATATTCAAACTATAGTCAATACAAAGCGTGACTGGATAAACAAAAAAATAGAATCAGCCAAAGGGCGGCAATTAGTTTCAAAACAAGCACAAACTCCAGACCAAATTGCTGAGCTGACATATATAGCACAAGATATTATCCCTATCAGGGTAGAGTTTTATGCTGAAATAATTGGTGTAACCTACCAAAGAATCTCATTTAAAAATCAAAAAACTCTCTGGGGGTCATGCTCATCGCGGGGAAATCTGAATTTTAATATCAATTTGATGAGTCTTCCTATAGATATTTTAGATTATGTGGTTGTCCACGAATTATGTCATTTGATTGAGCAAAATCACTCCTCTCAATTTTGGATGCTAGTAGAAAGATACTGTCCAGATCACAAAGAGTGCAGAAAGTGGCTACGAGAAAATGGAAATTTGGCTACACGATAGTGGTAACTCTACTAATTAATATGTCTTGACACCACACTTTTCTTGGATATAGGCTAGAAATCATGGAAATCAAAGAAATCGCTGACCAAATCATCTGGAACACATTTTTACTCCAGCAAAACTACAACACTTTTCTCCATTCATCAGCTTGGATAGAATTTAATCGACGTCAAAAACATGAGTCATGGCAATATGGTTTATTTGATGATGGTAGTCTGGTTTCGATTGGGTTGGTTTTGAAATATGTTACGAGGCGAGGGACTTTTTTGGTAGTACCGCATGGCGTTCAGGAAAAACGTGATGGCTCAAGTACGCTGCATATTTGGTCGCCGTTTCTCAAGTCTTTTGCCAAAAAACAGGGTTGTAGCTTTGTCAGAATTCAGCCGATAGCACTAAACACTGAGGCAAACAAACAAATCTTTTCTCAGGCGGGTTTTAGAGTTGCTCCACTCCATCTTCATACCGAGTATTCGAGTGCGCTAGATATTTCTAAGCCAATTGATGAGATTTTGCTGGGTATGAGAAAAACTACTCGCCAAATGTGCAAAAAAGGTGAAAAGCTAGTCGCATCTGGTCAGGTAGAAATTGTGGAGTATGACTCTATAACCAACGATTTATACGAAGTCTATAGATCTACTTTTGAGCGGGGGAATTTTGTGCCGTATTCTCAGCAGTATCTCCAAGACGAATACGAGTCCTTTGCACATAACTCATCTATGACCGAAACCAATACAAACCCAAACTCAAACCCAAATCAGACCCAAAACATAAATAAAGCTCGACTATTTGCAGTAAAAAACGATGGTAAGATTTTGTCTTTTGCTATGATTCTCATTTCTGGAAAGCGGGCGTTTTATCATCAGGGAGCTAATATTTTGTCAAAGGAGATACCAGCTTCTTATCTTGCTCAGTGGACGGGTATTCAGTGGGCAAAAGAGCAAGGGTGTGAGAGTTATGATTTTTGGGGTGTGTCGCCAGCTGGAGTTGAAAACCACCCATGGAAAAACATTAGTCTCTTTAAACGAGGTTTCGGTGGAGTTGATGTAGATTTGTTGCACGCCCAAGATCTACGAGTAGATATAAAGTACTGGCTAACATGGTGCGTCGATACCTACCGAGCCAAAAAACGAGGATTTTAGTAGATTTAAAGATATGTTTTATACCTCGTAGCCCTTGCCTCACCTGTTTTTTCTAATTTGTTCATTCTAATCAGCTTTTTAATTGATTCTTCAACTGTTCGACCAGCAAGCCCAGTTGCACTTATTGCGTCTCTACGAGCAAAAGAATTTACTGACAAGGCATACTGCCACACTAGATTTTGTTTTTCAGATAAGTAGCTTTGAGTATCATCTTGTGAGAGGATATATAGTGCTTTTTTGGCTTGTTGATTTACTGATTCTAAAAAGAATATGACAAATGGTGTTATGTTTTCACTGTTAGTTTTCCATGTTTGCTGGGTCTTGTTTAAAGCCATGTAATAGTCTACTTTGTGCTGCTCAATAATATTTTCATGAGATACAAAAGGTGTAAATTCATAGCCCTGTTGTAACAACAATAAGCTTGTAAGGACTCTACTTGTTCTACCATTTCCATCTTCGAAAGGGTGTATGGCGAGAAACTCAAAAATAAAATTAGCAATAATAATGAGAGGATGTTTGAATGTAGTCTGAAACGCCCAGTTTGTCCAATCTAATAATACTTGTGTTTCTTTTGGTGCTAAATATGGAGGTGTTGGATCAAAAATGATTCGGATGACGTTGCCCACAGTATCCTTCGCTTGCACCTGATTACTCCCAAACTTATACTTACCGTGATTTCCCTCGCCTTTTTCAGAGTATTTCGAAACCTCTTTGTTGAACTGCAAAACTGTTCCTTCGTTGAGCTTTATGCTACTGTGACTATCAAATACAATTTTGAGTATTTCGATATAACCTGCAACTTCCTGTTCATCTCTGTCTCTGAACTTTTTGATCTGTAAATTTGAGTATAAATTCTTTATCTGATCATCAGTCATTTTATTTCCCTCTATTCGATTTGAAGATCCTGCAGAAGTAATCAAGACCGATTGAGTCAGTCTTTTTATCATCTGCGGAGACAATCTTTGTGTAAGTTTCCATTGCCCTTTGACTGTGTCTATCTGACTGATGAGCGTAAATATTTTTTCTGTATCAGATGATCCAAAACTGACTCTTTGATTAAAACGAGGATGCTCCATATACAATCTTTTTCACACTAATTATATGTGAGATTATGTTAAATAATGTGAGATATGTCAACTCCACTTCAATTCTATTACTTTTTTGATTGTTTTAGCAAAATCTGAGTCTGTAGTTACAATTGTCAATCTCAAATATGTAGACTATCATGCTTGTATATGAATTTTGGAGAACCAACCATACCCGACACTCCTCTACAAAGACGAATTTCATTCAAGAATTTGCTTTTAACTGCAGTGAGTTATTTTAGACAACCAGAAGCTGTAGTAGACCTTGGGCAGTGTGATGCAGAAATAATTAAGAGACTCGGAAATTTAAACTTGCCAAAAATACTTCAGGAAAAAATTAATTCACCATTTGACGAGGGGGGGGTAGGAAATTTTGTTAAGATTCTACCAGATCCAAACACAGATCCGCTTTGCACTACTGAAGACACAACTTTTGAAAGACAACTAAAGTATATACAAATTTTTGATAGTGCTTATTTTGCAATTAAAAAGCGTGAGCGTGGTGCTCAATTTGATACAATTCTCCTCAATGAGGTAATATCAGCATCGGATGATACTGGTAAGCATTCGCATCGAACTTACATGCAAAAAATAAGTAGAAACGGCGAAGAGAACTCAAATATATATGTAATCACGACTTTTGATCAAGAGATTGTGAAAATCAATGATAATTCTACCCCCGACATTTGTTACTGTGTTGCTCAAATGGTCATAGAGGTCGATGAGAAAAATAACCAAAAGACGATTCATGTTCGTAGTAATGATCTTGGTTTCCAAGACGATCCAGACATATTCAGATACATTTATAAAAATTTCGAAAACATGCCTCGCCAAGTATTTAAAGACTCAACAATTTCCTTAAAAAAAGAGATGCAGCTAGCTCAAGTGGTTACCCTCTCTGATTCTACTCGAAAAGTTGAGTATATTGATGACAATTTTTTAATAAACTTATATCGATCCAGTAAACCTGAGAAAAGCCCCCGTTTTTTCGCTCAAAATAAAGATGGTAAAAAGTATATATTAAAAAGAGGTCACGGGAATTTTGCGGTATATTCTAATGTTAACGGCAGAACAGAAGAACGAGCAATGTCTAATGATGAAAAAACTGAGTTTTTAGACGCATTAGAAGTGCAGTTTCCCAAATACGATTTTGCAAAATTGAGATAGGTTTAGAGTGGTTTTGTATTTGTGAGTGTGCTACTTGTTTGACAAAAGTTGGCAGAGATAGTTTACTGTTGCTAATTCATACACACTATTTTAATCTATACATGTCAGCTGATTTTTACGATATATTAGGGGTTTCACGAGACGCTTCACAGGAAGATATAAAGAAAGCCTACCGCAAAATGGCTCACCAGTACCATCCAGATAAAAACCCAGATAACAAACAGGCTGAAGACAAATTCAAGGAGGCAAACAACGCCTACGAGACTCTTGGCGATACCCAGAAAAGATCAAACTACGATAGATTTGGATCCACTGGAAACCAAGCTGGGCAGGCAGGTGGTTTTGGTGGAGGGTTCGGTGGTTTTGGAGGTCAGGGAGCTAATTATGATTTTGGTGGGATTGATGATTTAGCTGATGTATTCGAGATGTTTAGTAGTGGTTTTGGTGGTCAAACAGGTCGCCGAACAGCCAATGGAAAGTCTGCAAATGGTAGTAGAACTCACGGAGTCGACATAGAAATATCCCTACAAATAAGCATGGAGGATTCAGCTAAAGGTGTAGAAAAGACATTTACCTACAAGCACAACGTAAACTGCAAGCACTGCAAGGGATCTGGAGGAGAACCAAACAGCAAAATTACTAGTTGTGGAACGTGTCGTGGTAGTGGCCGTGTATATCAGAGGATGGAAACAGTGTTTGGTACAATCCAGCAGGAAACAGTATGTCCTACGTGTGATGGATCTGGAAAAACCTTTGAAAAAGTGTGTAAAATCTGTACGGGAAAGGGTCATACTCAAGAGGAAGAGGAGCTCAGTGTAAAAATCCCAGTAGGTATCGATACAGGAGATAGAGTTCGGGTTTCAGGTAAAGGGCAGGCAGGCTATCGAGGTAGCAACCCGGGTGATTTATTTTTGGCAATTGATGTAAAAAAAGTCAAAGAGCTCGTTCGAAATGGTATGGATGTGAGTTCGTCTACTGATATTCATTATTTAGATTTGATTCTCGGTACAAAACTCGACGTCAATACTGTTTGGGGTGTTGTGGAGGTGACTATTCCAGAGCTGACAAATCCAGAGGGTCAACTCAGACTCCGCGGTCAAGGTATGCCAAAGCTCAACAATCCATCCCAAAAGGGAGATCATTATCTGAAACTCAATATAAAAATGCCGAGTAAAATAGACAAGAAACAGAGAGAAATGCTAGCCGAACTACGCAAGAAAAACTAAGGTAATTCTATTATTGGGTACTGAATTGCCTCACCCTTTTTGTTTTTAGTGTAAAAATTTGTGACTATATTAGCATTTACAGATTCCTCTTTTTGAGCGGATCCGCTGAGTGTATTAGCGTTTAGTAGCCCTTGGCCAAATAATATCCCAGTTAATAATATCAAACCAATGGCACAGATTTTGAGTGCAAATGATGAATTGTATTTTTGAGAGAGTTTTTGTACTAGCTGTATGATTGAGAATTCCTTGCTTCTGCGGATCCGTTTATTTCTGATAGATGAGTGACGATTGTTCCAAGAAATAGGAGATGATATATTTGTATTGTATGTATTTTTTGATTTAGATGTATGAGCCATTGGTAATCAAGTATCAATACCACTAATCAATATAGTGGCAAAAGTAATATACTAGCCACTAACAAAAATATAAAAAGTTTGTCAAGAAAAAATTCAGATAAAAACTAATATTATTTCTCAGATATTTTTGTGTAATTCAAATTGGTTCGGGATTACATTATACATTAAATCTAAATGTTTTGGGTCAGTGATCTCTTGAATTGCAAACAAGCTCTTGTCGTAATCTATTTCTGCGATATTTAGCTCCTCTCTCAATTCATCTATATCTTTCTTGAAAAGATCTTCCCACTTGATGTGCAAGATTGGTTTAGCCTTGGATCCAGCAACAAATCCGTGAGAAAGTGCAGAGTGAAATGTGTCCAACGCCATTGGTTGTCTCAGCATAGCAAAGCGTAGATAAAATAAGATGGTAAAGACGTAACCAGCTGGGTTAAAAATCTGAGCATCATAAAATCCCACAGTATACATCTCACCAAACATATCAGTGTCAACACCTAGGAGAACATGATGAATATCGTGAGTAAGCCAGAACCGCATCCGAAAGAAATTGAATAAATCAGGGTTTTCAGTTTCTTTGAAATGAGCAAGTGGTTGATTTTCAAAGCGAGATGCATATAGATATCCTAATGTGTTTTTTGGTAATTTTTTCAATTCAGGAAATAAGCTGTATTTTTTCTCCATTAAATATTTTTCCCCATTGAGGTAGTCATTGTACAGATCAATTAGTTTTGGATTTTTTTGTAAAACAAGTTCATTTACCTTTTCAATAGACATCTTATCTCCTCTCATTTTTGTGGCTTCCAAATCAATAATGTCTGTCACATCTTGAAACATTTCATTTATGTCCTCTGGATCACTAGCTTTGTGAAAGAGTAAATCTAAAATAAGCCTAAATTCAAACGCGTGTTGCTTAAAGTTGTTTATAAATTGGATCATAGTTAGTCAAATATTGTTATATATTTTGGAAATTTAGGTATTTGCTCGGATTATAATCTATTTTTTTTACGTTCAATACTTCTCTGACTTCTTCTATTGGGTGAGTGAGATAGTCTTCCCACACAAAAGATCCAAATGGCTTAGCTGCTTTCCCGCAATTATATCCAGCTACAAACCCAGCTACAATTGTCTCAATAGCTTTTTCATTGGTTTTTCTAAAACATTTTATGATATATGTACCCATTAAAATATAGGTAGCTGGGTTAAAAACCTGACTGACATAGACTCCATTTGTGCCAAACTCACCAAACATATCTACTTCTAATCCACAGAGTACGTGGATAAAATCATGAAATATGAGTGTGCGTGTCCTATAAAAATCCAAGAAATCGGTGTCTTCCACAGAATTTGCCATGATTGGAGAGGGTGACATATTGTTTTTGATTAGAAACTCAGCATAAAATTTTCCCAAAGATCCAGACGGCATATTGCTCAGTTTTTCCAGTGTCAGTTGAGAATTATCCAATAGCTCATGTCGACCATCTTGGTATTCTTTGAACAAATTAAAAATCTCGGGATCTTTATCCTCCAGAATCTGTCTAGATCGCTGGTACATATCTTTGTTACCCTGAAGCTTTTCCATCTCTATATTTACCATATCAAAAACTAATCTTAGATCTTTTGTGTAGTCTTTGCCAGAGTGGGGCTGAGAAAGTAATAGAGTAAAAAGAATCTTTACCTCTTTTAGTGTGTTAATGATATGCATAAATTTTTGTTGTTGTTTCTATTTTTGATTGTTTTAGACTTGTTTGTGGCGATGGTTTCTAGGCTAACCAAATTTTTGTTGTATGTCTATTTTCCATTTCTATCTCACCGACATTTAGGGGATGCTGAAATACTCATCGTCTTGGTTGGTGTTTGGGGTTGGGTTGGGTGCAACTCGCTTTTTTAGTTGAGTGAGTGGATCGACTGTGGTTTTTTTTACCGCTTTGGTAGGTTTTTCACTCATGTTTTGCATGATTTGATTGGTCACGACATCTCTGGATACTCCGTATTTTTGGCGAGATGATTCTGTGTTTGGAGTCAGTCTACCACCGAGCTTATCAAAAATTGGTGGAAGTGTGTGTGCTAGAAATGGTGTACTACGCTTTCCTTGGATAGATAGAGTCAGAGCAATTTCAGTTCTATCGAGGCTTATGAGATCTGAGAATTCGAATGCTGAACTAAATTCTTTGGCTAAAAACCCTGCGTCCTCTGAACCAGTACGAAAACTGATGATGGTTCCCACGTTTCCAAAGATGGCGTTTTTTACTCGTTCGTTTCCACTTTCTGTCAGTTGGGCAATGTATTGATGAGCCAAGATCAGGTTGAGTCGGTATTTTCTGGCTTCACTCAAAATGGTCGAAAAACTGTCTGTAGTAAAATTTTGAAATTCGTCGACGTACAGGTTAAAATCTAGTCGCTCTTCACGGCTTTGATCTGCACGACTGAGAGCTGCTAATTGTAGCTTTGTCAGTAGTAGGCTCCCGAGCATGTTTGAGTTGTCTTCACCCAGTTTGCCTTTTGATAGATTGACAATGAGGATTTTACCCTCGTCCATAATCGACCTGAGATCAATGGTCGAGTGAGTCTGCCCGACGATATTTCTGACCAGATCAGTAGAGAGAAACTGACCAATTTTGTTGAGGATAGGGCTGATTGCCTCCTGTTGATAGCGGCTATTAAAGGTACTAAACTCCTTTGTCCAAAAGTTTTTTACTAGAGGGTCTTGGAGTCCAGAAACAATCCGACTACGGTATTTATCATCCGTCAGCATCTGAATAATACTAATCAATGTATGATCTGGGGTTTCTAATAGAGCTAAAATCGTATTGTTTAGGATGTATTCCATTCTAGCAGACCACATACCAGCCCAAAGTCTATGAAAAACAGCAATCAACCCAGAGGCAATGAGAAAGTTTTGCTCACCATTACGCTTTTCAAATAAATTTAAACCGACAGGAAAATGAGTGTCAGCCGGATTAAAATACACGATGTCTTGTTGGCGGTGTGCAGGAATCCTATCTAAAATATATTCACTACTATCACCATGTGGATCGATAAAACAAACCCCCATACCATTGTAAATATCTTGGAGTACCATGTTTTCTAGTAGGGTTGTCTTTCCCATGCCAGTTTTTCCTACTATATATAGATGCCTCCTCCTGTCCTCGGTCAAAATACCAAATGTTTTTGTTTGATTCTCAAATGTGACTGTGGCAAAGTAGCAAAGATCGGGTTTTAGGCTCACAATAGGTGGTTCGGTGTTAGTGTTTGTTT
>JAYWFX010000067.1:0-2570 GCA_043778575.1 bacterium
AGAGTGTAGTCTGGGACGAATCTCATGACAGATTGGTAGCTCGGTAGAAAATCCAACAACCAGCCACTAAATTGGGGTAGAGTTTGAGGTGAAATTGACTTATCATCAGCTGACGAGATAGACGGAGTAATTGGCTCGCTGACAACTTGGTTACCTTTTTTTACATTAATCGATGCAAGCGGTATAAAATCCTGCTGTATAGTATAGCTGATGACTTTGTTGCACCATGCCATTCCAGCTTTAGCTTGGTCATTGAGCGAACTCCAAGTAGCTAATTTTGAGAGCTTTTCCCAGTTTTTTTGCTCGAGTGATAGGTTTTGACAAATGGTCTTAAGTTGTTTTATATCGCCACTACTTTTATCAATTTGAAGGCACACTTCTGCCCAACTTTTTTGATATTTTTGAAAGGTTTTTAACTCACCAAAACTCATCGATACTGCATTGTAAGCATCAACTGATTCTGTGTATTTTTTATAGAGTTTTGCATATTGATTCTCCAGATCTGCACTCTTGATGTTTGCAGTTTTGGTCAGACGATCGAAATTAGCATTGGTTTTTAGTGTATCAATACTCGCATCGCTAGTCGTCTGTATTTCGCCGCAATTCCCACTATCAGGATTGAATTTCCCAGCAGTTGAGATAACTAAATGAGCTTGTTGGAGCTGGTTATTCGCCTGTTTGTTGAAATCATTGAGTAAATTTATAGCTTGATCAGTAGATTTTGTACTGTATTTTTCGAGAATGAGTGGCTGCAGTGCTAAAATATAAAACAACCCTGTACAAACGATCAAAACAACAGCACACACGCTCAAAACCACATCAAACAAACCTGAACCACCCTTGAGCCGAGGCACGATTTCACCATCGATAATGACATTTTTTCTGCGACGTCTGCGAGGTTTGAATATGGTCAAAAACTTTTCGCGGGCCTCATCCAGAATGTTCTTTTTTTTTGGTTTTTCGCTAAAGACACTATCCATAATGATAGCTAAGGCTATCTCCCACCAGATTCTTTTGTCAAGCTTTTGACCACAATAAAAAGATATACTAGCATTATGATATATGCAGCCAATAGTAGATTTAGCAGGTATTAAAGTAGGTGAAATATTACCAAACAGCTTGAGTGGATTAATTATTGCACTTCAAAGTTTAGCAATAATCGAACTTGGAAAAGGAATAGAAAGGCATAACAGAGGAATAGATGGAATGACACTAAATCTTTTTAACAGTTTACCCGGAATCACAATGACAGTTGATCAAATTATAGAGCACTTCAAAGCACAAAATCCAGAACCACAAGCAAGCTAATTCTTGACAAACCATTTGATTGTTACCACGGGTTAGGGTATATTTTATGCCACAGTCACCACAAATCGATCCTAATCACATTTTTCCTGAATCCACCCCAGAGCCCAAGCTAGTCCAACCAGATGAACCAGTAGTAATCATCCAAAATGCAGATCCCTTTGCCAAACAACAACCAGCACCTACTGAGGTTTTAATGGCAACTTCCAGTGTGGTATCGCTCCCGCAAGGAATGGTTTTGCCGCTGCAGAATACACAAAATAATATCCAGAACACCTCTCCAAGTCAAACTCAAAACCCACAACCAACTCAGCAAATTCCTCAACCTCAACAAGTCCAATACATCCAAGCACCAAACTACGATACGCAGAACTACCAGAACCAAAACTATCCTCAGCAAACAGCTAACCAACCGATAGCCAACTACGTACCTGAGCAAAACACCAATCTACCCCAACAGTATTACCAGACAGACCAACAGGCTCAAAATAGCGAATTTGAAATCGGTCAACCTCAACCCCAAGCTCAAACAACTAAGAATCCTAATTTACTAGGGAAAAAAGTGTCAAAATTTACTAATATCCTCGTAAAAAAATGGTATTTGTTTGTAGCAGTAGCACTCGGTATTGGTGTATTTTTTGTAGGATTGTTCAGCTATTTTAATCAACCAAAAATTCCTACTGGGCCCTTTGACAACGTTACAGCTGTTATCACTGCACCGAGCACATCCCCAGCTGGTAGCCCTACAAAGTGGAAAGTCACTATTTCAAACAAAGAAAATTCAGCCCTACAAAACGTAAATCTCCAACTCTACTTTGATAAAAGCTTTAAATTTACCAGTGCCATAAACCCTGATCCTATTGAGACGAATCCTAGCGGCTATCTCTACAAAATACCGAGTTTAGACGCCTTTGGTAGTAAAAGTAGTAGCGAGGCGATCATCCAATTTGAGGGTGTATTGGCTGGACAAATCGATGAAGACACCGTCATGAGAGCTGATCTGACCTACACACCCACCGTCCTAGCTGGTACAACCAACGCCAAAAAAACTGGAAAAGTAGAAGCTGCCAAGACCCGAATCACCTCACCTGAGATCAAAGTCGACTTGAATAGTCCCAATGATATGATTCAAAATGGTGGTGAGACAGAGGTGATTGCCAATATATCAAACACTTCTGAGCGAGATCTGCGTGACCTGAGAATTCGAATGGTATATCCAGATAAAGGTAGTTTCAACTATGTCAGCTCAGAATTTACGAACAGTA
>JAYWFX010000068.1:0-6562 GCA_043778575.1 bacterium
TCCCATGAAATATACCCCGGCACGTGCCAGTGAGAGTGAAATATATCCAGTACTGGGTTTTTGACTATATTATAGCCGTTATGAATCCAGTATTTAGCCCAATCGTAGTCCTCGCAGCCCTCTAGCAGACTTTCATCAAATCTATATTTCTCCCAAAATGACTTTTTGATCATTGAGTTAGTGTTGCTGAGATTTGGATTATGGTTGAGTGTACCAGCCTGTTCGTGTGATAGTCTGCGATAATATCCTTCGATTTGTTCGTGTTTTGGAGCATCAAACAGTGGGTACATAAACCCGCCGACACCTGCTATATTTGGATCACTGTATAGGAGTTTACTTCCGTTTTCGACTAAATATCGATCAAAGGGAAGTGAGTGACCGCTCAGCATCGTGATGCAGTCGTTTTCAGCTCGTTCAATTCCGATATTGAGTGATTTACTATAATTAAAAACATGATCGTCAGCATTGATCAGTACACAATTAAAATTGTTGATAATCGATAATGTGTTGTCTGTCGACCCTGAATCTACAATGATTATTTCGTCTGGAGGTGTGGATTGCAATTCTAGTGATTTCAATAGAGTTCTCAGCCATTTTCCTTCGTTTTTTGTTCGTATTATTACCGATGTTTTCATAAGATTTTAGGCTCTAGGCTAATCCTATTTATAGCTACTTTAGTTGAATTGTAAAGCTTTTATGAGCTAAGAGTTTGTGAGGAGGTTGTTTTTCTGATTAAATTCCACGCCGCCACATAGTATTAGGCTAATTTTGACTAGTATTAAATTACTATTTTGGATATTGGTACTATTATTTGTCTTGTTTTTAATTATGATTATTTTGATAGGCGGCACACCTAAGGCTGGTAAAACTCAGGTTGCACGCATGCTTCAACAAAAACTCAGCTGTACGGTTTTTTCAATGGATGAAATACTCAAGCTTTTTTCTTGTGTTTATCCGAGTAGTCCGTTTGGGAGTGGTTTCGAGATTAGTGAAAGAGTATCTTTTAGCAGAAAAGTCCTAGAATCACTCGTTCGAATTCATACAGATTTGCAGGAAATTATAATTGTAGAAGGTGATTTGATTATGCCAGAGGACTGCGAACTATACAAAAATATAAATCCAACTATTGTTTTCCACTTTGTGGTGTATACTGAAATCAGCGAAGAAACGAAACATATAAAAATTCAAGCAGCTAAAAAACACTACGCCCAAGACGACGATTCATTTAATCACAATATTGTCGATGAGGGGCTAGAGTTAGGCAGAGAAATCGTGGAGAAGTGTAAAACACACAGTCTGAATTATACCATAATAAATAGTGATTTTAATCGTAGAGTTGATTTGGTTGTGGACAGTTTGTATCGGTTAGCTGTTGAGGCTGGCTAAAATTCTTTCTGCCTCGAGTTGTTTTATCTCGTTGATTACTTTTCCTATACTGCCGTTCATGAGGGTAGGGAGCTGATTCCAGTTAGTATTGTATCTGTGGTCTGTTAGTCTGTCTTGGGGAAAATTATAGGTGCGAATCTTTTCACTTCTATCTGCCTTGCCAACTTGATCTTTTCTTTCACTAGCTTCCTTTTCACGTCTTATTTCTTCAAAGTGATCATATACACGGCTGGTTAGTACCTGTAGTGCACGAATTTTGTTTTGTGCTTGGTTGCGTTCGTCTTGAGATTGAGCCTCGATACCAGTAGGTAGGTGCTTCACTTTGATAGCTGAGTAGGTGGTGTTTACGCTTTGACCACCAGCGCCGGTACTGGTAGATGCTATTATCTCGACTTCTTTGAGGTCAAGTTTAAAATCACTATCTCCTTCGATCAGCGGCATGACAGCTATAGAAATAGTCGATGTGTGTATGCGACCTTGTTTTTCTGTGGTTGGCACTCGCTGCACTCTATGGACACCCCCTTCATATTTAAATTGTCTAAAGGCTCCACTACCTCGTACTTCACAGATTACCTCTTTGTAGCCGCCAGTTTCATTTGCACTAGCTGAAATTACTTTGATAGTTAGTCCGACCTCAGCACACATATACGAGTACATTCTCAGCATTTCACCGACAAACAGACTACTTTCATCCCCCCCAGCCCCAGCCCGCATTTCTAGGAGGATATCATTTTCGTCCCGTGGATCACTCGGTGCTAAAAAGGTCAAAAGTTGCTTTTCTAAATCCTCTAGCTCAACTTTTTTTTCATAGTTATCGAGTTCAGCCATTTCACGTAGCTCAGTATCAGTTTCGCTATTCAGGAGTTCTGTATTTTCTGTGATCGCACTAGCTAGGATTTGGATTCTGGTTGCTAAATCAAATTGAGTTTGTAGAGACTTTTGCTCACGTCCTAGATGTATCATCTCTTTTTGATCGGTGATTGTAGATAGCTTTTCGTTGACTTCGTGGTATTTTCTGATTATTTCATCGAGTGGTAATCTGGACACTCAAAAAGGCTTATTGATAAAAATGTAATTTGGCAAGTTTATTGGCTATTCACTTGGTTGCTCATTGATTTGTTCACCGAAGCTGATCGCTTTTTTAGGTTTATCGTTTGATTTTGTGGTTTCGTTTGAGAGATTAAATTCTTGATTTTCGTTGTCGCTACATGGATTTAGCACCAGTTTGTAAACATATTCTGTGTCGTATTTGAGCTCAATACACATACCAAAGTTAGCTAGCGAGTGAATTCTGGATTTGTTGTCACTGTACCACTGCTGGTTATCCTTTTTAGAGCAAGTTTGTATACGTAGCCATCGATTAGAGGAATCATTTGTGTTGCCAGCGTCGAGGCATTTATCATTGAGACCTTGGATTTCTCTGGTTTGTGGATCATATCGCCATTTTTGGTGAAGATTGTTGATGTTTGTCTGAAGTCTGACAGCGGTTTGATCGTTTGGGTTACTGTTTACTACCGTCATAACCAACGCTGGATTCGCAGAGTACGAGATTAGCCCATTAGTACTATTATAGAGATTTTCTGGGATATTTGTGGATTGTATTTGTTTGCCTGCGTTATCGTTTTCTTCACATGTGAGTATTGCACCGTTGAATTCTAGTGGGCACATGGTAGATTTGAAACCCAAATGAAGATGAGGCCCCGTAGATATGAGGGTACAACCAATTCCATTTTGACTGTATTGGGGTATAGTAGATATTTTACCCAAGTAATCACCTCGTCTCACAAATTGAGAGGAACCTTTTTGAATAGGTACTGAGTCTTTTTGGAGATGAAGTATACTGAAAAAATCTCCATTTCCCACGTTGAGCATCAAGTATGTCTGGTCTCTATCAGTGCATCCTCGGGTAATGATACCACTGGCAGGGGCAATTACTTCAAGTGTAGATCTACCAATTGGATTAAAATCAAGAGCAACCCCAAAAGTATAATCAAAATGAACTCCATTTTCAGCCACCTTCCACGTCTCACCATATCTAAACGGTAATTTATAATCAAATGATTGTTGGGCTGCGTATACTTTTGAGTGAAGACTGAGATTGACAGTAGCTACGCACAATAACAACAGGGAAATCATCACAAAACGCAAAATGGAGTCGAGAATTGCAGTCACGATTAGTATTTATTTAATTGGATTTTTTGAATATCTTGATATGTAGTTTGTGTAGCGTTCGTTTGCATTTGGAGGCTGGATTACTGCAATCACACCGTCTTTGAATCTTGATTTTATGAGCTCAGTATTTTCCCAAGTCGTATCATATGGTAGAAAAACTCCAGCTGGTCCGTGTGCAGTATTTAAAATAAGTTGTTTGCCAGTGAGCTGAGAAATTTGAGAGTAGGTTTTGCCCCATACTCCGTCAGCTGTTTTCTTTTCACCACTAGCTGGATAATCTCGACCGACTAGACCTGCATATGTAAAGTTTCTAAACCCCGAACTCCATGTCTGCAAATCATTTCCCCAAGGACTCACATCCATGACTAAACGAGCGTTTGGTAAAATCGATTTGATAGAGTCTGTCCACGTATTCATGATATTCCAAGCCTCTTGATTGGTTAGGGGATTTTGTTGTCCGTACTGGTTATGATATTGATAAAAATCTGGCTCCATCTGGAGTAAAATTGGCTTTTTGTCTCCGTAAATAGTTTTAATTTTTTGGGCAGTGTTGGTATATTCTTGAGTGATATTCTTGTAGTTATTTCGCAGGAAATTTGCTCCGTTTTGGCAAAGAGTTACTTTTGCACCTACATTGCAGTCTTGGAGTCCTTGGGATGCTCGTGCTTTTCCAGCTACAGTGTATATATACATCATAGGTATTTTATCCGCGTTCTCTTTTAGGGTAAACTTTTTGAGCCAGTCAGTATGCCATGATTTCCAACTTTCTAGAACCCATCCACCCGAGACGATCTTTGAATTTTTTGGTGAGTCAAAGTAGTTGTTTTTCCAGTGACTTACGTCATTTGATGTACCATATGTGAGAGAGCTAAACACACCGTCTGCAGGTGGAATAGGGGCTGCTATTGCTGGGTTATACGATTCACTCGATCCAGCGACTAGGTAGCCCAGATTAAACATTACAGCACCAAGTGCGATATAAGCGACTATTTTTTTGAGAGAGTTCATAGTTTTTGTTATGTTCGATTGCTGTACTCTATTTAAGCACACAAAAGATTTTTTGACAAAACCCTACTCTCATTTGTCATACATTTGGTAGTATATCGCATTGATTATCTGATGAGTTACTTCAGTCGTTCGATGGAGAGTGTCGTCAAAATCACAGTAAACGTCTGTATCTTCAGGGTTAATTGAATAGGTTTGATTTTTTTGTAAAAATACTATAGCTTGCCCAATGCTATTACAACCCACCAAAACGACGGCATTGTCCTGCTCTATAAATCTTGGTGTGAGATGAGTGTTGCCTCTGGAATTGACGGGAATGTGAACAATTATTGGTTTTGTTTGATTTGATCGATCAGCTAGTTTTTCAGTTAGTCCTGTTAGTATATCACCAATGATTCCGCTGGTTGGTGTCTGAATATTATCATTTTCTATTCGAACTAGTTTTGGTTTATCTTCAAAGATAATTATGCGGCGGTTTGGGTTTGCTAGTATTTCTGCCACCATCCAGTCTTGTTTTCTACCCTCTACAAATGTGATTCCCTCTGGTAATTCTCGATTGTCTATAGGTGTGGTGCTGTAGATATTTATGGCGGTTAGTCCATTTTTCATAACCTGCGATGCTTCTATCTTTCTCAATTGTAGTGATACACTTGTGGTTTGTGTCCAGCCTCGTAGTTTGCCAAGTAGTTTTAGGTTATTGCAACCCTCTAGATCAAATAGAAAATGATTCTCATCTGATTCGTATACTGATGTGTACATATCTAGGAATACTTTTTCTGCTTGTTCTACTGAGATTTTTTGCTGGGGGAAGTGATAGCAAATTGCTTCAAAAAATGGT
This sequence comes from bacterium, assembly GCA_043778575.1. GTDB lineage: Bacteria > Patescibacteriota > JACMRA01 > JACMRA01 > JACMRA01 > JAYWFX01. The sequence continues at coordinate 5,402 of JAYWFX010000068.1, forward strand.
ATGAAACCCCTGTGCTCATTCTCGTCTTTATCAAAATTTGTTTTGAAAAAATCATACAACTCTTGCGGGTCTGTAATTCTTTTTAGCTCTGAGTATTTTTGATAATCACTGTCTTTTATATTGTTTGTCATGAGTGTCCAAAGTAAGTTGTCCATATTTCAAGTTGTATTTCAGCACTATTTTAGTATTAATTTCTCCGTAGATGGAGGCGGGATTTCTCATTTCTGTACTCTGCAAATTTTTTGATGTAGATCCAGTTCAGTAGTGCAAAGATACAACTCAATAAAACAAAACCGATTCCAGCAAAGATACTTGGCTCTACAAGGGTATAGCTGATTTTAGTAAATTCTTTGGTCAGCAATATTAATATACTATTTGAATTCAAACTCATGGGTAATATTTTGGTAAAACTGCTCGAAAACAATGATAAGCCACCGCAAATAACAACAAAAATAATCGAGAAAATAATCGAGTTGATACCTATTATTCTGGTCATTTGTTTGAACTCAGCCAAAATGTTGAGCCTAGAAAAGAATCCTAGTATGATTAAAATCCCAAACAGACAAATTATCATCATAATGAGAGGTACAGTGCTACTGCGAAATGCTGATAAAGCAGTGCGGATATTCAGTATGGTTTGATATAAATGAGCAAAATCAGAAGAGCTGTCTTTTAGGTCAATCATAGAAAATGTATCACTTGATGAACTGAGTTTGCTGTCTCTCATCAAAAAACGCAACGAATCTCTATCTGGTGTCAATCCTACAAAATCTCCAAATGATTGAGTACGGTTTTTTACTGCTTCACTCAGACAAAGTGGCTTTGTGGAATCGAAACCTACTTTAGTAATTTGAAGTAGTTCCTGCTGGGTGCAATTTGGGATTTGGAGCAGATTTTTTTCGGCGATTTCATTGGATTTTAGATCTATATTGGTTTTGACTGCTAGGTCTAATTCTTTTGTAGGTAGATAATAACTCCATGTATCAGTCTTGTTGTCGAGCCATGCTGTGGTTAGGTCGATGTTTTGTTCGGTGGTGTTTTGTAGCCATTTTGGACTGGAGATCGTATCAACCACCGTCATGTTGATGAGATTCGAAATGGTAGCTTGATTTCCTAGGGAGTTTTTTATTGCTTTGATTTCTCCGCTGAGTTGAGAGTAAA
>JAYWFX010000069.1:0-20521 GCA_043778575.1 bacterium
AGTGCTTGATCGCTCAGTCAACCGATACTATTTGCCGAGTGTAAAAAAACCTTTTTCCTCATTCGATGACGCTCAAAAATCCGCTGTAGAGGATGAAAAGCCGTTTCAAAGAGCTGATGACACAGATATAGACGGGATCACTAAACGCTACAAGCTCCTATACTCCGATCAATTCGCCAAAATAATCAGCATTTATCAACTCATAGCTAGTTCTTTGGTTCTTACTCTCGACGCCAGCCAGCCAGTAGAGGACGTAACTCAGGAAATAATCGAATATCTCAAAAAATTCTTTGGATTCAGTGTCTAATTATCTCACAACTCGTTCGTTTTTAGCTCAAAATGTGGATACTATCCTCGAGGGGCTGATAGCTGCCAGAACTATGAAAAAAAATGACACAGATGATTTATTTGCCGATCCAGATGAAAGTGTCACTCAGCTAAATATACACTGGAGAAGATCAAAAAGCACATTTACAAAGCGTGAGATTTTGGCTGCTGAGCGTGAAAGTTTAGGGATCTACGTATCAGGGAGTCCGCTGAGTGATTATGAAGCGTTGATTGATTGGTGCAAGATGGCTACCGCCCGAGATGATATTTTTTTGGTCATCATCGACAAGATCAAAAAGATTTTTACAAAAAGTGGAGTCATGATGTTTGCCCTCCAACTAACCACCTCAGGATTAGATGTAGAGGGTGTTATCTTTCCTAAAAAAGCCCTAGGACTCTCACCAGTATTGGTTGAAAAGGATTTGTTTTGGGTGCGAGGTACGATCCAGCAACCAAAGAAAAAACCTGCAAAATCCGAATCAGTCGATGAAGAAACCCAGATGGATGCAGAAAAAGAGTCGGGCGAGGGGTTAAAAGAATACGAAGAACTGCCCAAGCTAATCATTGAACATATCGTGCCGTTTGAGTCTGGTATACTGCCAGTGTTTGAAGGTGATGAAAAAAGTTCATTAGCTATGAATAGAAAAGACATGATTAGTGGTTTGAATTGGATTCAATTAAAGTCTGAACCCCAAAATTATGAACTGATTATTTTAGAAAATAGAAACCAAAAATCCAAACAAAACAATTTCTCAGGTACCCATAATAATCTACAAAACATCCTTCGCACGATTTACTTGCCAAAGTCGCTCGGTGTAGATGTGCTGAGAGAGGTGAAAACACAATTACAATCTAGGATTGCCGATGGGCTAGTAGAAGTCCAAGTTCAAGTAGAAACAAACGAGGGTTTTAAACCAACCAAGACTACATTTTGGGTTTCACCAGACGTGTATAACCTCTACAAACAACATCCCTTTTAATATTATATTTATGAAAATATTGATTATTTATTCCACAATTGGCGGCAATACAGAGCTCGCTGTCAAAAAAGCCGAGGAGTGTTTTTTAGTAAAGAATTGTAAGGTGGAGATTAGGCGTGTTGATGTGACTGATCCATCTCAGATGTCTGAGTTTTCTGCGGTGATTTTAGCTAGCCCCACATACGGCCAAGGGACAGTCGAAGATCATTTTATACCATTTCTCAAGGCAATGCAAAAAGTTGATGTCTCTCAAATCCCATTTGCTGTTATTGGGCTAGGCGACACTAAATACTATCCTGAGTATCTGACAGAATCAGCTGGGATTTTGGAGGAGGCAGTGCGTAAATCTGGAGCTAAAACCATCGTGCCCTCACTTCGAATCGGTATGCCCCCACTCAAATTCATTAATCGCCTCGTTCCGAACTGGGTAGATAAAATCATAACCCAGTTGACACAACAATAGAGCTAATGTCTATTTTCTGATTGATTAAATCACCTGAGACTATATTAGCAACTTTATATTAGCAACCTTGCGTGCCACTTGACAACTATTGCCTGAAAAACTACTTTCTTATTCATAATCTATGAACTCTTCACAACCTACTCCAGACCCAAAAAATAAAAACAATCGCAAGACTATTACAAACGTCCTGTATTTAGTTGTGTTGGTCGTAGTGTTGGTTGCTGTAGTAACATACTCGGGTGGAAAGCCAAACACCGAGGAAGTTGTCAAAAGCAAGAACCAATACTCTGAGCTGATTGGAAACATAAAAAGTGGTAAAGTCAGCGAACTAGAGGTGTCCGAAAACAAAGATAAAATCACCGCAAAACTCTACAAAAACACCGAAAACAAGAATCGAGAAGATGTGGAGACAAAGACTTTTCCATCACTATATTCACTTGATGAGCGCACTTCTGTACTTGAGAATCTAAACAATGCTCTCGGGGACAAAAAAATCGACATTGGTAGTGCCTCGGATACAGGAAAAATAGTCTACAGCCAAAAAGAAAAGCCTTGGTTTGAAAAACTCACTGATAGCTGGCTATTTCAAAATCTATTCTTCTTTTTCTTGATTCTTGGGGTGGGGGCGTTTCTCGTCAAAAAAATTGGTGATACAAACAATCGAACTATTTCATTTGGTAATAGTCGAGCCAAGACATATGATGATCAAGACAACAAAGATAAAATCACCTTTGGCGATGTAGCCGGAAACGAAGAGGCAAAGCAAGAGCTTACTGAGGTGGTAGACTTTCTGAAACGCCCAGAAGAGTATGTAAAAATGGGTGCTAAAATTCCTAGGGGTGTACTCCTTATTGGATCACCTGGAAACGGAAAGACGCTGATGGCGAAAGCTATTGCTGGAGAGGCAGACGTACCATTTTTATATGTTTCTGGTAGCGAGTTTGTCGAGATGTTTGTCGGTGTAGGAGCTGGTCGTGTCCGTGATCTCTTTAGAAAAGCTAAGAAGAAAGCCCCGTGTGTGATATTTATCGATGAAATTGATGCTGTCGGTCGTCAGCGTGGTGCAGGACTTGGTGGTGGAAATGACGAGCGAGAACAAACCCTCAATCAGATTTTAGTAGAAATGGATGGTTTTGAGTCAAATACCTACGTGATTTTGATAGGTGCCACGAATCGCCCTGATGTATTAGATCCAGCACTGCTCAGACCGGGTCGTTTTGATAGGCAAGTAGTTGTGACAGCACCAGATAAAAAAGAACGAGAACAGATTCTGGCAGTCCACGCAAAAAATAAAAAAATGGCCAAGGATGCTGATTTGTCTGTAATCGCCAAGCGAACTGCTGGGTTTTCTGGTGCGGATCTCATGAACGTCCTCAACGAAGCTGCTATTTTGACCGTTCGAGAAAAAAAATCAGAGATTACCAATGATACTCTTCGTGAGGCAATTGAAAAAGTAATCCTCGGTCCATCTCTCAAAAGCAAAGTGATTACCGAAGATCAAAAAAAGTTGACAGCCTTTCATGAAGCTGGTCACGCACTCGTACAAACAGTCATGCCTAAAGCTAGCAAAGTTCAAAAGATTACTATCATTCCACGTGGTCGCGCCGCTGGATACACGTTTGCTGACAACGGTGACAACGATCCTATGACCCGATCAAAAAGCCAATTTATGGCTGATATCACATCTCTTTTTGGTGGTTATGTCACAGAGGAGATAGTGTTTGGCGAGGTCAGTACTGGTGCCTCAAACGACCTTTCAAAAGCTACTGAAACGGCTCGGAATATGGTCACTAGATATGGCATGAGTGATATCGGGCCAATCTCCTTTGAAAAAGACAAGGGTATGACGTTTCTCGGTAGAGATATGGTGGAAAACAAACACTATAGTGAGGCTACAGCACGCCAAGTAGATATCGAAGTAGAAAAAATTCTGCACCTGTGCCACGAAAACTGCAAGAAAATCGTGAATACCTACAGATACTATTTAGACAAAATTGCTGAAACCCTGTTAGAAAAAGAAACCCTTGAGTTTGAAGAGTTTAGCCTACTAGTCAAAGATATCATGAATGTAGGTGCATAGAGCTGTGGTGAAATATCGCCCTACCACTAAATACTCTGAAAGATAGTTACTTTTGGGTGAGCCAACAAAAACTTTGCAGGAAAATCCTGTGGATTCAGATCGTTTTCTAGCATATCTACCAACACATTAGATTTCTCCTGACCAGTTAAAAATATCATTATTTCTCGACTGTCTAAAATGGTTTCTAGTGTTAGGCTAATTCTTTGTGATACATCCATATAGCTAGGTGCGGTTGTGGATACAGTTCTTTGATCACTGTGCTTGAAATCACCCTGTGGAAATAGCGATGCAAAATGCCCATCATAACCAATCCCGAGCATGACTATATCAAACAGTGGCTCCTCGAGCTCATCAATAATATCGTTGTAGTGACTGATACTTTCATTGATAGGTAGTGATGTGTTTATGAAATATACTTCTTTGCAGTACGGCAACACAGGATTTAGAGCTTCTTTGATATGAGTCTGATTGAGTAGCTCGGTGTCTGTGGTGTGTCGTTCGTCTGTCTGGTAGAGTTCTATGTGATCCCAATGCAGGTGCGGCTGTTGAGCTAGTTTCTGGTAAATTGGTAGGGGTGTTCCTCCTCCGCACAGTGCTATTCTGCAGGTATTGTAGTCACCGATGACATCCTCTATGGTTGTAGCTATTATGTCAGTTGCTTGGATATATAGTTGGTGTTTGTCTTCAAAATCAATAATTCGTGGTTTAAATATATCTGCCATAACCTGATTGAGAAAGGTTCTAGTCGAGTTGTCAATCAAATCACCACTTTGCTAAAAATAACAATATTTGGACAAAAAATAGACCCCGAATTATGGGGAATGTGATATACTACATGAGTATTATACTGTACAAGATGTGGTGAAAAGTTTAAGTTGTAGTGTTTAGTCTAACACGATAAGCGGTTGAGAGTGTTCGCTTTCGCGGGTGTCAAATTCTGAGCTAGTTCCGCTGATTCAAAGCATACTGAAATGGCAAGATTATTGCAAACACTGAGTGAATTGAGAGTATTTCGTATCATAATATGAAATTGTGAGGTTTGTAAAAATTTGAGTGTGCTAGCTACTCGCATATAGAGATAAAAAATTCGAGAGAATCTGTCAAGCAGAAATTACGATTTTACTATTGCACAAACAATAAAAATATGCTTTATTAGACTTAGTTGAATAGATTTGAGCTAAAAACTCTACAATCCTTTCGACAGATTTACAGTTAGACTATCTTACATATAAACCAAACGGAATATGTGTAGTAGGCAGATAAATGAATTTAAAAAATAAACCAGTGTTTTGTCAAACCCCCGTAAATTTATCCCTACCTAAGGGCAATATAAAAACACTATTCTCCCTATCTAGGGAGTACCGACAAAGTCGGGGAGGGTAGTTGTGGAACTCTCAATCACACTAAACTACCCCGTTGCTCTGCAACAGCCCCTAGATAGGGGCAAAAAAATCGAGGTAACTTTATATATGGCAATTATAACTTCTAAATTCAAAAAATTAGAATATAATACCAAACTCACCTCTCGCTCAAATCAAATGTCTCGACAGATGACAAAAGCAGAACAAGTGATTTGGTTCAATTTACTTTCAAAGAAACAGCTAGGAGGATTTAAATTTACGAAACAAAAAATTATTCATAATTACATAGTAGATTTTTATTGCTCAGAGTTACTTTTAGTTATCGAAATTGATGGTGAAAGTCATAATGAAAAACAAGAGTATGATAAACAGAGAGTTGAATTTCTCAAATCAATAGGACTCGACGTCGTGTCATTTACAAACGATGATGTTATTCACAATTTAGAAGGAGTTAGAGAAAAACTATTGAGTATTCTCCCAACTACTACCCCAGTCAGCCAAAGCTGACAGCCCCTAGATAGGGGCAATATAAAAACAGCATTCTCCCTATCTAGGGAGTACCGACAAAGTCGGGGAGGGTAGTTGTGGAACTCCAACCTATAAACTACCCCGTTGCCCCGCAACAGCCCCTAGATAGGGGCAAACAAAACTCTCATTCTCCCTTACGAAGGGAGTGTAAAACATAGTTTGACGAGGGTTACTGAATCCATTTACCTGCCTGCTACACAAACGTAGCGCAGGATTTAATCCTACTCTGAGGAATATTATGTCTTTAAAAGCTACTGCTCTGTCTGGTTTTTTGTTTTTAATGCCAGTAGGGTTTACTGGATGGGCGATTTTCGCAAATCCAGGAGCAGCACAGGCTCAGATCGCATGTCCAGCATTCCAAGCTCCCACGATTTCGGGTATTACGCCCGATAGTGGAAATGTCTACCACTTCGAGTGGGCAGCAGGTGACAATGCTGATACTGTCCTAGGTCGAGCTGAGAAGTTTATGGAAACTGTTGGGGTACAATTCCCTAACAGTCTCTGGAAAATTGACGGAAATGTCAACAAGTGCACTCTGCACCTGACATTGATTTCGCTTGACGGTCATAATTGTGCTGCGGGTCAAACCCCCGTCAATATTATCAATACGATTAAGACCGATATCAATATCCGTCAGCAGGTGCAAGTCAGTGTCAGAAATCGGCAGGAACAGTTTCAGAATCAAAATCAGCAAGCAAATGCAGAAGCGAAAGCAAAAGCACTAGCTCAGGGGGGCTCATCTACTAATCAAATTTCAAGTACGATCAAAAACGAATTTGGGATTAGTCAGAAGCTTGCTGATAGTATAGCACTAAATGCTACATCAAACTCCCAAGCCAACGGGAACGGCGCAAACAATGGGAATGGAAATGGTGGAAATGGCAACGGTGGGAACGCAAGCGTCAACGGTGTCCGCACTGGAGACGTAAACGTCTCAACTGTGTCTGGGGCTCAAGCCTCAGCACTGGGGTTAGGAAATGGCGGAAACGATATTTCGGGCAATTCAGCGAGTCTTCTCGCTCAGTCCGCAATTTCCAATGCCAATGCACTCACCGCAGCAATGCAAAATATGGGTGGCAGTGATGCCATCTTGACAGTGCTGCGAAAAATCCCACGCCCCGTCTATGTAGACGGGAAGTTGATAGGAGGTGAATTCCTCCCCGTGACTGCCTCTTTCAAGGCTAAGGTGTCTGCTGCAATTGCAGCAAATGCCACGGTCGGGTCTGGGGGCTTCGGCTCCCAGACTAGTTGGGGAATCTCTGCTACATGGCAGAGCCCTACTGCCGTTAAATCGGAGTCGGTTGTACTCCTCTCAGGCTTAGCAGCCTGGGGTGGACATTCAGGATGGGTTGTAGGATACGATGATAGCTTTTTCTTTAAAGCTCGTGAACTCTCACTCGGTGCCTCAGCTGAGGCAAAAGCTAGTGCAAAAGCACTAGCCAATTTAGTGGTAAATGTAAACTCTGGAGGTGCATTTCCTGTCCCTCCTAGCGGTTACTACCCGCCAAACCCACAACCATCACTCCCCCCAAACATCTTCGTTCCTCGCTAAGAGGAACCCTGACGACTTGGGTTAAAGTCGTACATGTTTGATAGTCTACTGTAACTCGGGGGAGTTAGCTTTATTGCTGACTCCCTTTTTCCTAAATATTTTTAGTTTAGCTTTTATACAAAATGAAAATTTAGCTAAGAATATAATTATGTCATCAAACTTTGACTCACCAAATCGAAAGACTAACCCAAAAGAATCAGCGACGAAACTTAAAAAAGATGGGAGTAGAGATAATGTTATGCCGCGTAGAGAATTTCTAAAAATGTTATGGTTTGCTGGGGTGGTAGCTACATCAGCTACACTTGCAGGAGCAATGGGCGTACATGCAAAAGAAGCTCCACGATTAGAAGGAGAAAAGATATTAGAGCTACATAATGTAAAGATAGTCGTGAGTCTTAGTAAAAATACCGTGACCATGATAGATTATTTTGGGGAGCAGTTTGAATTTAAAACTAGTCCCGCTTTACCGGGATACAAAACTCCAAAAGGTCACTACAAGGTATGGTGGGATGTCTTTAACCTACCTAAATATCAGCAATATTGGAATATAGAAATGAATTATGGAGGTAAATATCTAGTTAGCGGGTTTGTACCTGTCATTCGATTAGTGAAAGACTCGGCTGGAAATTCTGTATATGATCCAGATACTGTAAAGAGTGGTAATTTACCTTTTGGTTTCCATGGCGTACCACGGAGTATGTCATATAGAGATAATCGAGCGAATTTTAGCGACGACCCAAATAGTAAACTATATCCTAGGGATGAAGTGCTTGGTGAGAGCCATGGATGCAAGAGATTAAACCAAAAAGATATTCGAAGATTATTTTTAAAAATGCAGTTTGTGAATCTCATAAATCAGCAAGTTGATATGCACCCAAACCTAAATACTCCAATTTTAGTTACTATGCCAGACGGGACAACTAAGTTGGTTGCACGTAAACCAATTAGTGTAGACATTAATGTAGTTGATTAATCTAATTTTAGACAAAGAAAAAACTCCCATTTTGGGAGTAGTACCTTGTGCGTGTTTACTACAATCTTCGTAAAATTATACTTGTAGGTTTTACTGGAAAAGTGAGCGTCATCCCTAATGGAACTCTGTCTATTTTGAGAGGGATTTGGGGGGTGTTTCCATATCCAATATCTCCAGACCATTCAACTATATACGATCCCTCATATGCTATATCAAGTTTGATAGAAAATTGACCATTAGCTTCTTGTTTTAGACCGCTTAAATCAATTGAAAAAACTGATTTATTTTGTTCTGGTGTTTTTGGGGCTACTTTGACTTGCTGCTGAACTAGAGAATATGTTTGACCGTTATCGCATACGATTGTTGTAGGTGTCTCTTTGAGTACGACACAACTGATTGCAGTTTGAGTGTTTGATGCAAATAGTTGTTCTGGTGTTGGTAAATTTAGTTGTTGTGCTTGTTCTGGTGTGATAGATGACATATATATTGTGATAGTTATTTTTTTTAAAATGGAAATTGAATCTGTGCTCTAATACTCATCCCACCATCGATTGCTGATGGATCTGGATTATGACCTAGCCCTATTGAGTATAGAGTTCTATCTGGTACACCGCGATCAACCATTTGTCTAATTGAATCTGGTAGGTTTGGATAGAGTAAATCACGGATTTTTCTTAGTTCATTTGGTGAAGAAATTTGAGCTCTCATCCCGTCGAAACTTTTTTGAATCACTGGATACTGTATGAGAAAACTCTCCTGAGAATCAATGGTAGCTAGGCGATTTAGATCTGTTTGTGCTAATCTAAATCCTAGATTGTATCTCCGTATAATATCCCGCCTCTCAAGTCTGATAGATTCGAGACCGTTGGAGATTTGACTACTGGAAAGATTGGGTAACCTCATTAGTCCTTGTTCAATCAATCTTTGTGTAGATTGCTCTCTAGTGTTTCGAGATGGTTGTGTATTTAACTTTGATTGAAGTGTCCCCTCCAAAGATCCTACACTACCTCTTTGAACCTCTCTGAGATCATCAACAGTACCTGCTGTTTTTACTGGTCTCTGTGTTAGTCTTATTCTAAGGGCATCTCCTACTGATCGAAGTCCATCTTCTGCTTTGCGTGTGGCTAGAGCTCTTTGACCTACGTTTGTCAGGCTGTTAGCTAGCTGTTTGTCTGAGTCTAATCTCGCCATTTCTGCTTTGAGCTGGTCTACACTCATGTTTGTGTATTGGGACTCTGGGCTAGTGGTTTGCTGTCGGGCTTTTGTGTTCTCTGGGGCTTTTCTCAGTGATGCGTTGTGGGCTTCCATTGCGGCTGCACTTTCTCTTTGTGGTTGAGTGATTGTCGTCTGTGGTTGTTCAGCAGCTACTTTATCACGACGTAAGGTCTCAGGGGTTGGTAGTGGGACTGGTGCTTGTAGGATTCCACTTAGTTTTACGGGTGGCTGTGATTGAGCTGGCTGTGCGGTTGGACTTATTATTTGAACTGGTGGTGTAGGGTCTGATGATTCTACCGATGTTTCAGGCTGACCAATCAAAGGTGGTGGAGCTATTTCTCCTGCTACTGGAACGGCTGTTTCTGTGATTACTGGGGCGGCTAAACTCGTGGATGAGGGTAATTCTGCGGAAGATGATTTACTTGCAGGTGGTTCAGGATCAGTAACCTCTGTTTTGTTACTTGAGTTTTGAAGTTGTGTGATGGTTGGAAGTTGTGGTGCAGCAACTAAATTTGGTTGGGTTAGGACAGCTCTATTTTGATCTGCTCCAGACTTGTCAACTTGTGGTAACTCTGCAGCTATGACACTTGAAGATCCAAATTGTAATAGTGCAATCATGCTAGTCGCTAAACCGCCCAAAAAAAAAGGTAGTTTTTTCATTTGTCTCAAATTAAATCTTGGTGTTCGGTCTGGATTTCGTCCGTGAGAATTTGGTGTATCAAACATATATGTAATAAATAAAAGGTTTTTGCAGTGTACACGTGAACTTGAACTTTTTTGAGTAAAAGAATTGAGAGTGTGGCTTGCAGGATGTTAGTTCGCTTCATCTATCTTTAGGGATTTCCCCCTAGAGTTATAGACCGAACAGTGTATTGGATTGTGTTTTAATCAATCGTATCCACCTAGATCTTGATGCTATAAAAGCATATTCTTTGCGTCTCGTCAAGCTATAGTTTACCCACATATTTAGGGGGTGGTAGGCAAAGCCTAGTGGAGGTAGTAATAGAGAATCGCATGACATTAAACTACGACCCCACCACTACATTGAGTCCCTTCATAAGGCATAAAAACTAGAAACACTATAAAAGCTCTCTATCTAGTAGTAACTGCGATACTAACATAATTAGCCACAACAAATATCAGAAAATCTTTGACAAATCCAAATACATTATCAATATATGTAGTAATTACAATTTAATACAAATATATGTCATCCACTACCAAAATAGTCACTAAAAAAGTAAAAAAGACTGCAAAATATTCACAAATCCGAATCAATAAAACACCTGAGCTAGAAGAAATATTAGCATTTTTTAGGTCAGAGTATTATCTTTTTGACGACAACGATATCATAAAAGCTATAATTAGTAAAGAGTATAGTCAAAAGATTGAGAGATCTTTGGTAGATATAGTAAATCAATCACGTAAATCTAGTGTTGTGTTTTCTGGTGAAGCACACGAGGCAATTAATTTTCTCAATGCTATAGATAAATAGAATTATATGACTTATCAGATAGTACTTAGGGAGTATTTTGTAAAAAAGTACACCAAAATAATCAAAAGAAATAAACCTCTGCAAGAAAAAATTAATAAAGTAATTTTAGAAATTTCAAACGATCCCACTTCACCCAAACTAAAAACACATAAAATACTGCTTGGGAAAAATGATTTTTCGTATTCTTCTAGGGTTACTGGTGATATTAGAATTATCTGGGATTATGATAAAAATGGTTGTGTTGAAATAATCGAATTACTTGACATTGGCGGTCATAGTGGGGGAAATAAAGTTTACAGAAATTAAATCTATACTCTGTTTTTGTGTTCTTTGAGCCACTGGCGGAACATTTTTACCACTTGGTCTTGACCTACTGCCAGGTATTCTGGGGGGTAATTTACTGATACACATCTGCATTCGTACTCTTGTTTGGTAGCATCTCTGTCTATAAAGAACCATTTTTTGGTTGGGTCGATTGGATAAAAAGGTTTTACGATGTAGAACATCTGGAGATTAGAGTAGTTATCTGCAGGGTTTTGGTAAAATATCATCCCGAGAGGACACACAATTCTGGTCTGGATGCCAGTCTCTTCGGCAACTTCTCTGATTACAGCCTTTCCAATGTCTTCGTTGCGTTCTACTCGTCCTCCTGGGATTTGGATTCCACGGTTTGGCCTGCTGATTGACTTTATTACTACATAATAATCTTGACCTTGGTATTTGCACCAGATGATCGCTCCTACTCTGAAGACATGCTTTATATAAAACTTTTTGGCGATGCTGGATGCGCCCGGCGGTAGTAAAACTGCAGATGGTGCAGGACTACTGGGATTGACAATGGACATAATCTCTAGATTCTAATAAGGAAATAATACTATTAGGAAATCCAGATTTTCCACTTGTGTCAAGAGAAGCATCATTGAAAACAGCTAAAAAGCAGGGGTTATAGCAGTAAAATGTGGACGAAAATAGTAATTATTTAGCAAGAGCTGACCCAATGAATTCGCGATATATCTCGACCTTTTGATTGTCTTTGATAGTGAAGGAGACCTTTATCAGGTATTTTTTGAGTGGGTTGAGATCCTTGTGTGAGATGGTCATATTGTTTTCGGCACCTTTGCTTTCATCTTGGTATTCTCTATCACCATCGGTAATGACACTGGTTATTGGACTGGTTTGATCGCCGTCTACTTGGATGAGACAACTGCCAGATTCATTTTCACAAATACTGACTTTTGGGAGTTTGGATGCTACAGTATATTGGTGTGTCAAGAGGGTGAAGTTGTTTTCCTGCAGGCTCAGTGTGTGTTTACCTAGCTCACTGCTGGTTTGTACGTAGCAGAATCCTCCCTGATAGTGACTTTTTAGTGTAAATGAACTGAGTCCAGCGTCTGTGTCTCTGGCAGTACAGTTTGAGCTTTTAAACGCAAAAATATGAGGCAGATTAATGATGTTTGATTCTACAGTCTGAGTCTCCTCTTCGATATTTGCTGGGTCTACAGTGTATTTGATAGTAGATATGCTGGTTGAGTCTTGGGTGATGATATTTTGAGCGGAAACTACACCAAATTCATCCTTGTGGTTGTTTATATCGTTTGTACCGAGGAAAATATTGAGATTATTTGTACGGTTGATAGATGAGCTACTAGCCTTTACATCAAAATCTAAATTTAAGAATCGTTGATTATTGTTTGTTTGGATGTCTCGAGTTGTCAGGTTGTTTGCCAAGACACTGATACTGCTCATGCCATTGCTGATTTGGCTGTCACGAAGTTTGCCATTGTATTTCCATTTGAGGGTAGATGACTCCACAGGTAGACCTTGGCGGTCGAGTAGGGGTGATGTCAACAATGTCATATCTATATCATTGTTTTGAGTGAATCGTAGCTGTGGTGTGAGTACAAATAGGTTATTGGCGTTTCCTGATTTTTGATTGACGATTTTTGAGGTCATTTGATTCCCTATAATAAACTGCATAAGTAGCTGACTACTGTCACGATTTTCTAGTAAATCCCAATCAAAACTGCAGCTACGTGAGTCTGATCGCAGGTCATCTGCCAACTCGTTATTTTTACCTAAACTTCTAATCAGTCTGATTTTGCACTGGGTGTTTTCTATAAAGGTATTCTGTTTGGTTTCAATTTGGATAGATTTATCACTGTTTATACTGCTTGGTAGGGGGGGTAGTACAAAGGTCTGACTCTCAGAGGTTACAGGAAAATCAACACGTTGGAGTTCAGCTTCATTTTTCATGAGTCTAGCGGTGAGTTTTTGCCCATCAATCATACTAGCTGGGATTACGATCTGTGCATACCCATGATCTACGCTGATATCCCCAAATGTCTTTATTAGCTGGTCATCTCGATACAGCTCAAGAGTATAGCCAAAACCATCAGTCAAATTATCAAAACTATCGGTGACTGGCCCAATAATCAAAGAGTTAGCCGTGAGTGCTTGGGCTGGAAATGTAGATAGATTGATACCTCCAAATGTCGTTGGTGAGTTTGGAGAAATGATTATTTGTTTGCTCTGATTGATCGAAGTAGGGATTTCAGGTGCGGAAAAACTCACCAGTGCGGATCCTGATTTGGTGAGTCTGCCTGCTTTGATTGATGTTTTGCAAACTCCCTTGTCGATTGATCCTGTTGCTAGTACTGGTGTGATAGTTCCAGTGTAGACACTCACAGCACAGTCTCCACTCGTTACTTGGTTATTGTCTTTATCGACCAAACTACCGATACTCAGACTCATAGCCTCTCCAGCTTTTGTACCCTCGACTTTGATGTTTTCCCTGGCAAAGGCTACTGATTTATCGCTGAGGTTGATTGGCAGCCATTCTGATTGGGAGCCGTCCTCTAGTTTGATAATCGATTGATAAACACCTCCTTTGTCTAAATATGAATAGGGAATTGAAAAACTCATACCACCCTCACTCACTGATAAAAATTGATTATTGATGGAGGTGAGTTCTTGGAATGAATTGGTGAGTGTATGCCATAATCCAAGCGTTGCTTTTTTGCCATTTAGTGGTTTGTTTTCTGTGTCGTTGAGTCCTCTAACCTCTATATTTACTGGTTTATTTCTGATGATGTTACCGCTGATTGAACTACTAAAGAGAGTTTTACTTTTCTCAGTAAATGATATGTCAAGACTCATTTCGCTCTTGGCCAGCTTGATTTTGTATATACCGTTTCCCTGAGAGAGTTGTGATGCATCCAATATAGTCTGGCAATTCCTGTCTTCGTTGACGGCTGCGGTACTACTAGAAACTTTTTTGTCATTAAAATATATATCAAATATGCAAGGTAGTGAACTATTTGCTAGTTGGTTGAGATTGATTACTTTTTTAGCTACAATAGGTAAAATACCGTTGATGGAGCTTTTGTTAAATGGGGTTTCTAGGATGGTTTGTTCGCTCGGAATCAGTGTTTCTTGGTTTCCAGTAACGCTAAACCAGCTGATATCACTCTGAGCCTTTTCATCATTACTCATGTACAGTGCAGAATAGTCTCCCGCTGGCAAGTCCTTGAATTCTGCCTCACAAATCAAATGTATTTCGCCGTCAAAGTCACACTCTGATGAGGAAACTGGCTCTAGGTTTTTGCGGTTAGCTAGATATATTTTGCCAGAGTTTTTTTTTAGGCGAGGATTGGTTAGGGTGAGTTTGACTGTTTCTTTTGGCTGAAATGTAGATGCCATTGGCTGGAAAACTAAGCTTTCATTTTCGCTTTTTGTTTGGGAGATTTGAGTCGTCAAAAAATTACTATTTCCATTTTGATTTCCATTTTGATTGGTATAACTAATTTGGGATACTATATTTAGGTTATCGATAGAATTTTTGGTTAAAACCGTGTCAATAATATATTCACTTTGACCGCTGGATGATATGCTAGGGAGACTAATATTTTTTTCGTTAGATAGGATGGTATAATTGAATGATTTGTCAGTTTGACTCCTCAGGTTTATCGTTCTGAGAGCATCGCTAGTGGATTGTAGTTCTAGCGACAGACCATTAGCTGAGTCCTCACTGCTAGTGTTTTGCAGTGTTAGACCGATACTTACTTTGTCATTGAGATTAAAACGCTTGTCTCCATCAGGAGCATTCAAAAACTTCAGAGAAGCCACTACTTGGGCTGGGGTGCTGGCTCGTGCTGGAGGTTTGGTCGGATTAGTTATAGTCATGTATCCCATGAGACCACCAATCAATGTATAAACAGCAGCAACTGACACAAAAAGTTGGTATTTGCGTCGACTTCGATGAAATAGATTAAACGGTTTAAACTTGGTGTGTCGTTTAGGGAGTGTAATAATATGAGTTTTTACGCCTTTTTTGTGAACTTTCAACCAAACAGTGTGAAAGGTGTCCCTGAGGTGTTTACTTGAGAACATGGTTATTTTTTTTGATTTTTGTTGTTAAATTAATCTCAATATATTTCAATTTTTTCTTCTTGGCAAACAGTATTTTTACTACAATACATCATCCAAAAAGCAAATTCACAAGTTTAAACGATGATTCTAACTCCACCTAAATCTTTGTATTCGTAAGTAAAATAGTCGTGAAGTGAGCCTACAAATATACGATTTTTGGAGATATTGTGGCTTTCTGAAACTGCGTGAACCATTTCTGGATTAAACTCACCTTCTTTTTCTATATAATCTATATTTAGATGAGGATATACGCCTGATTTTTGGAGCAACGGTATAAACGCTTTTATGTCTTCACTATGCTTGTTATCATCTGGATCAGTGGTGTCGTTGCAGTGGACGATAAGTACGTTTCTACCAGCCTCATTATTGTTTATGTAGGTCAGAATCTTGAATAGTCTCTCGGGGGTGTGTATAAAAACCAAGTACTGACCAGCAGTGACCTGTTTAAAATACCTGTGGATTACTGCATACACAGGAGTAATGTTTTTTGATGCTCGCAGTAGTAATCTGGTTATCATGTCTCGGTACACAAACATCATCACAAAGACAAACAGTGGCACGAAATACAGCAAAAAGTAGAAAATATTGCTAAAGTTGCCAAGCTGACCATCCACTGAAATCACATTCCCAATTAGACCAATGAGTGTGGAGACACCTGCCACAATCACGGTTATAGGTGATGCTCTAAATGTACGTTTGAGGTCTGGTCGAGTGGTTTTCAGCGTCAAATTAGCTAGGGCAAACATGCTCATGACTGCTAAAAAGCTAATAGCATATACACCTCCGAGCAGACTAGTATTTCCCTGTGTTATGAGTAAAATAGAGACACAAAATGCAAAAAATGTAGCTACGATTATCGGATACGAACCCTGTTTGTTTTTCTTTGTGAGTATGATTGGGATACACTCGTCTAGACTCATACGATTTATCAAACCAGATACACCTACAAACGCTGTCAAAACAGCACCACAAAGAACCAAAAACGCATCGATAACCACCATGTATTTAAAGAAGCTTCCGCCAATGATATCAGCCTGAAATGAGAGTAGAAAATTTTTATTGAGTTCGATAGTTTCTATACTGTTTAGACTCAAGGCTACAAATGCAATGAGCGGATTAAATATAATCACACCCAAGAGCATATTTCTCAGAGTCTTTTTAAACACACCTTTGTTTTGTTCTTCCACAAAGTTGGCACTACTTTCAAAACCAGAAACACCGAGTAGCGATGCAGAAAAACCCAACAATAGAATCATTCCCAGAGATTGCAAACTATTAAAATTTGTTGCCATTTGCATTTTTTCAACCAGATGGTGAGAGGTTTCATTGAGGTTTTCTGAAAAGACACTTCCGTATCTCATAATATGGATAAACCCTAAGATTACAAAACTTGCTAAAGTAACGATGTGAAACCCAAAAATCCCTAGGGCAACTTTGGCAGAATCCTTTACACCCGAAATAACTAGTAGGGCAAATGCACCAAGCACAGCTATTGTAGCTATTATGATGGCAGGTGATCTCAGTGTGCTAGATACAATTTCTGTAGGTATAATCGTAGAAAGATAATCAACTCCTGCCTTGGACGAGATTACAGCTGTGGCAATATATGATAGGATGGTCAAAACACCAGCTGTGGCGGCGACACTTTTACTAGTACCGTTGAGCAGTGCATTGTAGCATCCTCCGTTGATAGGCATGGCTTCTACGACTTCTCTATATACACTTTTGTATAGTAACAATATAAGTCCCACTACAAATAATATAATTGGCGAATATACCCCTGCTATAGGGATAACTATTCCAGATACATATAGTACTGAGCTGAGAATGTCGTTACCACAAATAGCTGTAGCAAAATACTGGTTGAGTTTGACATGTTCTACTGCATGTTCTTTTTGTTGAGTCATATTTTTTGTTGTTTAGGTCGTTTTTAGATATGTACAACTAACCCATGAGCTTGTTTTTATACTTGGTCAATTAAATTGATGAAACCTTGGTTTGTTTTAGTTTATTCCTGCACTCACAACCAAGTCTCCTTCTTCTAGGCGAATTATTTTTATTCCTTGGGTATTTCTACTCATTTGGTTGATGTTTTCTGGGGAAATTCGTATAGTTATACCATTTTTTGTGGTGACAACTAGGCTACTCTCGTTTCCATATAGGATTTCCACTAGAACTGGGTGACCTGTTTTGTCAGTAGTTTTTAGAGTTTTTACCCCTTTTCCATTTCTAGCTGTCATCCTAAACTCTGCCAAATCAGTTTGTTTCCCATAACCATTTTCGGTTATTACCATGAGAGATGGATACGTCTTTATTTTGGTGTTGTCTTCATTATCTGCTGCTGGAGACGCCTCTTCTTCTTCGGACTCTTCTGCTACAAAATCAAATTGAGATAATTGTAGACTGATTACTCGTTCATCTTTACCAAGTTTTATACCCTTTACACCTCTGCTGGTTCTACCAATTTCTCGGATATCAGCGATAGAGCAAATAAGTGTTTTACCGTTGTTTGCAGACAAAATCACCTTGTCTTGATCGCTTCGACTATGTCCTACACCTACTAGCTCATCATCTTCGTCTAGGCTGATGGCTATTTTTCCTGCGATGTTTATACTGATATATTCCTCAATTTTAGTTCGCTTGATGATGCCGAGTTTTGTAGAAAACATCAGACTTCCTATAGGATTAGCTATTTCACTTTTATCGATTGTCAATATATTGGTGACTTTTTCACCTTCCTTGAGGTTGAGATAGTTGATGATTGCCTGACCTCGACCAGTTCGACTACCACCGGGCAAATCAAAGACACGTGTCTTGAATACTCGACCAGTGTTGGTAAAGGCAAATAGATAGTCATGGGAATTGCAGACTACACTATCTTTTACCCAGTCTTCATCTTTTGGATTGATACTACTCACGCCACGACCTCCACGTCTTTGTTCTCTAAAGTTGTCGATTGGTAAAATCTTTATATATTGTGAGTTGGTTAGTTGAATCAACACATCTTCAGCTTCAATCAGATCTTCTTTACTCTGGTCATCTGGTCTGAGTGAGACAATTTCACTCCTTCTTTCCTCTTTAAATCGAGCTGCGGTATCTTTGATTTCACTGATCACCAAGGCAGTTTTTATTGTCGGCTTTTCTAGTATGTCCATGAGTTCGCCTACTAATTTGAGCTTAGCTTCTCGTTCAATTTCAATTTTGGATTTATCTAGGCTGGTTAGGGTCTGCAGTCTCATATTTAAAACTGCTTCTGCCTGTCTCTCGCTGAGTTTAAATCGTTCTTGAAGTTTGTTGCTAGCATCGGTCTTGTCTGCGGATCCACGGATCAATTTAACCACTTCATCGATAAAATCTAGGGCAATTTTTAAACCTTCGAGTATATGAAGTTCAGCATTTGTCTTATCTAGATCAAACTGTGTTCTGCGAGTGACAATTTCGTATCTGTGAGCAATAAACTCATTCAAAATCTCCTTTAGATTCAAAAGCTTTGGTTGGCGACCCTGTTGGATGAGGGCTAAAAGATTGAAATTTATATTGATCTGGAAGTCGGTTAGTTTGTATATCTGGTTCAAGACGATTTCGGGGCTAGCGTCACGCTTGGTTTCTATGACTACACGAATACCATCTTTGTTTGACTCGTCTCGGATATCGCGAATACCTTCTATTTTTTTGTCTTTTATGAGCTCGGCTAGTTTGATGAGGGTGTCAGCCTTATTTACTTGGTAGGGGATTTCGTTGAAAATAATTCTGCCTTCTTCTAGGGTTGATCGACTTCGTACCATTACTCGGCCGCGACCAGTTTTGTAGGCTTGAACTAAGTCGTCTTTTCCATAAATGATCCCACCTGTTGGTAGATCTGGTCCTTTTACAAATTCCATGAGATCTTCGATTTCAGCCTCTGGGTCTTTGATGAGATGTAGAGTAGCTTGGATCACCTCATGAAGGTTGTGAGGAGGTACATATGTCGCCATACCTACAGCAATTCCTGAAACTCCGTTGACGAGTAAATTGGGAAACAGGGTCGGGAGGACGCGAGGTTCTTTTTGACTTCCATCGTAATTGTCCACAAAATCTACAGTATTTTTATCGATATCTTTGGTCAGAAATGGAGCTACTTTGCTCATTTTACTCTCTGTATATCTCATGGCAGCTGCAGAATCACCATCTACTGAACCAAAATTACCCTGACCATCTACGAGTGGATACCGCATCGAAAACTCCTGAGCGAGTCGAACCAATGAGTCATACACAGATGAGTCACCGTGAGGGTGAAATTTACCCATGACTTCACCGACAATTTGGGCAGATTTTCTGTATTTTGCACCGGGAGTTAGCCCCATCTTTTCCATGACATAGATGATACGGCGATGGACAGGTTTTAACCCATCACGCACATCGGGTAGGGCGCGCGAGACAATCACACTCATGGCGTAGGTCAGATATGAACTCTGCATAACCTCCTCTAATATTCTAGGTTCTACAGCATCTTCTATAGTTACAGGGTTTGTGTTTATTTCAGCATCTCCCACAAAAATATCACTCGACATACCAAAATCCTCATAACAAAGGGCTTTTTTGTCAAATCTAAATCTATTTTACACCTGTTCAGGATTTACCCTAACAATCTCTGGAAAACGATCAAAGTCTTTGTCAAAACTAATGATCTGAGATTGTGAATGTTTGGCATGGATGATCAGCCTACAGTCAGAAAAATTCAATTTAGTTTGAGCGAATAGTTCGAGTGTCTCAATAAGTTCAAGTTTATTCTCTACTATTATGTTTTCCAGACAAAGAAACACAGTAACTGATTTAGCTGTTTGTTCTCGGCTGTAATGATACAATGATTTCGAAGTTAGTACATACACCACCTCGCTAATGATCAAATCTGTTGTTTGAACAACTAAAACACCTAATTGTATTTTTCTAAATAATCCTCGAGTTGCATTGCCCATATTTTCATTATCAAAAGTAATTGCTCGAATAAACACATTTGCATCGACTACAGGATATTTCATAGTTCAGATTTTTTGTATTTAGTGATTTTGCTTTCAATTCGTGTATTGTTGAGTGTGGATTGTATTTCCTTATCTGATATGAATCGATTAAAAGGGGTGGA
>JAYWFX010000070.1:0-20440 GCA_043778575.1 bacterium
AGTAAGGGCGAAAAAGAACTTATTGACGAACTCACAATACTAGTGAAAAACTGTAGATAATTCTGTGATGTTATTTACAGGTTTCTAGCCTAGAGCCAATATTATAGTATTTAGTATCGGGACTTTTATTTTTGTTCGAATTTTGCACAATTAAATCCATAGCCTATGTATATTTTTAGTCCTAGAACTATACCAAGCACAAAAAGAACTAAACCTCCTTCGATTATCAGATTGAGCCAGATATTGTGCACTGGTTGCCACTGCCATGGTTCTAGTGCATTGTGGTGGGATTTGAGATAAAACGGATACTGACCAAAGCCGATCCCAAAGAGTTTGTGCCAGATATCTAGTGATAAAAACGAATCAAACCAGAGCTGTAGGTCATTAGTCCTGTAGAGATCGTTTCGAGTCAGAGTGAGTGCAAATACAGAAATACTCATCAAACTCACCGGAATCAACAATCGGCACCAATAGTTTTTCGGTGTGTTGCGTTTCCACCATCCAAAAAGAGCATCGTTTGAAACTCCAGTAACTACCAATCCAGTTATCCATGTAGCCCTGCTAAAACTCAAGACAATCAATACTATGCTAGTAATTTGTAGTGATGTTTTCCACACTGTTTGCTGTAGTTTTTTTGATGTAAATCGGTTGGTATACAGTAGTCCAATCACACCCAGAAATCCTGTCATATTGGGATGCGGTAATAGTCCATAACCTCGTAAAAATGTGTGCCCGAGGATATTTTGTTTAGCTATGCCGCCAACAGTCTTTATATCCAGCACTGATTCACCAATCCAGCTCAGACCGAGACTGTGACCAGAAATGAATTGAAAAATAGCTAAAATTCCGTTGATTATCAGGTATATACCAAAGGCGCGAATGACTAAAATCTGCCTCGATAGTAAAATATCTGGTGATGAAAACGCTAACCAAATCAGAAACCAAATTAGCAAAACTGGCAGTGACTGCGATATCAAAAAGTGATCGAATACAGAAAATATACCGAGAATAATCCATATAATTCTTTGTGTTTTGTAGTGAGTTATGAGATATATCCATGCCAAAACTCGGCTTATCATCGTACCATAATGCCATAATTCAGGGTAGCTTGTTAGGCTTGATATTTGAACCAAACAGATTATTATAACTAATAAGAACCCTAAACCAATACCCCAATAAGCTACTTTCTCCCTAAGTGATTGTATCGATATATTTGATATCAGTCTCCGTATAAAATTCACTATCAAAATAAGTATAAGCACCAATAACACACCATCCCAAAAGCTGATCACTAAATCGAGGTAATCATTGATTTTAGGTATTTCTAGCAGAGAATTCAAATTCAAAACTTTCACACACCAATCTAATCTACCAAATCAATACTGAGCAAGTATTTACAGATAAACTGGGCGTTTGGTGTGTTGTCTGAGTCTCGTAAAAACTGGTGAGACTCTGGTAGTCCCGAGACTGTGTAGCCTTTTTGTTTGAGCTCATTGTACCAGACAGATTTTTCTGAAGTATAAAAGAAGTACTCTAAATACGTACGATCCGAATAAAAAAATGGTACCTCTAGTGATCCTTGGGGTTTGGTAGCTACTCCTCGGGCAAAATAATCATATAGACTCTTGGCTTTGATATGAACTTGGGCAGAGAAATCGGCTAAAGCATAGTGATCAATAGGGAGTTTTGAGGATTTAGTGTGATGGTTTTGGGAGCTTTCGTGTAGTTCAAAAACCAAATCTGGGACTGCAAAATCAAGAGCCTCATCATATAAATCATGTACCTGTTTTGTCACTTCTTTGGGTTTGGTGCTGGGTAGTTTGAGTACTAGTTTTTGGGCTACAAGTGGGACTAAAAAGCTCTTTATATCCAGCTTCTGGTACTTTTTTATGAGTAGATATACATAGTTTTTGATCAGTGGTAGATATACGTCATGGCTGTTTGATAGGTGGTATTCTAGGATTGAACGGGTACGAGTTTCGAGGTACCATGACAAGTGCCAATTTTGACTTTCGACTGTTTCCTCTAAAACTTCATTTATGTGATCATCTAAAAAACTATCTCCAAAAAACCACAATACACTGCCGAGTTTATGCTCATCAAAGATCTCTAAAAGCCGTACATTTATGTGATTGTTGTCTATCACCACCATGGTCGGAATTGCTAGCTGATAGGTTTTTTTGATAGTCTCCAGCATCGATTTATAGATACCAGTAAATCCGTATTCGATGATCAGTTGTGGGAAATTATCCTGCTCCTCATGCTCTTCAAAATAGGTATTGAGTAAGTCTTGATTGAATCCTAGATCATTTTTAGATATATCCAGTGTTTCCAAGATACATCCTCTAGAGATTAGTTCGTCGACTAACGGTGCGGGTAATAGCGGATGAATCAAAACATGGTTGCCGCTGATTATATGGTGTTTATCTAGCAGATTTCGAAAGGCTAGTAGTCGTGAAAAGTGACAATAGGCTGACCATCTGCCTGAGTGAATAGAGGTATTTGCTGTACCTGTATTTTTGGTATTACTACAGCTGAGGGTAAAAATATTTTTTTGGATGTATTTTTTTATGGCGAGTCCAGTGTACCAGCTGCCCGGTTTTTGTAGGCTTTTGTAAATTATGGAAATCTTGCTCCAAAGATACTGTTTTTCTAGATCTTTCGGACTCGTCTTCATGCTCCAATGGTAGTAGTTTTTTATCTATATGTCAAAGCTAGATTATCTGGAATTTCTCCTATAAGTTGCATAAAATAAATATATAGATTTAAATTTGTGGATAGATTGATTCAACCAAATTAGTTTAACAAAAACAGAAGCCAAAACAAAAAACCAAAACAAAATCAAATATGCGAGTACTAAAATTCTTTTCATTATGGCTATGTGCTAGTGTAATTATCCTTTCTGGAGTGGGCTACCTATATACTCAAACTCTCTTCAAAGATCCTTTGCCTACAAAAATTGCCAATGCTTCTACTGTTTCAAAAAACGCTTTTCCCTTTCGGGGCGGCGAGATGTGGAACGCGGAGTATCTGTACGGCTACAAAGAAAACAAATGGGGTGTAGAGTTTGACTTTATTAAACCAGCGGCTTTTGATGGGGTGGTTATCTCGCCTACGAGCGGAATTATATCTCGGATTTGTACTGCTGGGGAAGGCACCAGTCTGAGACTCGAGGCTAGTAATGGAGATACATTTAGATTTCAGACTTTAGTATCTAAAACTGCAGCTGTGTCGGCAGGAGAGCGTAAAGTGGTCAATCAAGGTGATTATTTGGGCGCGATCATCAAGGGCGGTGAGTACAAAAATACAGATTCAAAAACTGGAGATTGTAACCTAAATAGTATAACTGATAGACTCAGTTTTCATTGGACACTCAAAAACTGCCCAGCTGTGATAGAGGGTTATACGTTTGATTGCTCCGATAAGAAATGGTGTATCGACCAAAAATCATACCAAGAAAGATGTGTCCAAAGATATGCTAATTTCGGTTTTATGTCCTCAAACGGATTGTCGTTACTCTCTACTCACAACAAGCAGCTAACCTCTTTTCTCGATAGCACTTTTCAGATAGGATCAAAAAATAATTCTGAATTGGGTCTGATTCCGTTAGTTTTGAAACAGAAAAATACTATAGATGATGAGGGTTGGGTGTATAATTCTCTCTCCCAAGAAATTCGCGGTCCAAACGATGCCTGTGCAGATGCTGGAAATGTCAGTGATATCACCAATCGATGGCTGAGAGTTGGGGTGTGTGCTGGATCGCCCAATCAAAAGTGGGTACTGGATAATCAGCACAGATTATGGTCACGGGCAGATTCAAAACTATGTATCGATTCAGCTCTAGGCAATACACAAGACTCAGTAATCAGGATGCAACCATGCTCAGATTCAATCAATCAACAATGGAATCTGGTTTCATCTGAAGCTAAACCCTAATGATAGATCTGCTCACAAAACGTATTTGCTAATCACACAATCATACATAATAACTGCCTTTATGCATCCGACTATAGAAACAATTAGCGCAAATTCTTGGTCAGAAATACCATCAGAATTTAGCAGTAAAAAAAGTTTTGGTTGTACAGGTACATTTTACGATAACATTACAAACGTATTAAGTCGCCCAAAGACGATCATGTTTATCTCTAACGGTCATGCCCACACATTTTACGTCACTAAATGTAAAGATGGTTCAAGTTTATACAAAATTATGGTGGAGGATGACGAAACAATGTTATCAGCTGGAAAAAAGTATGAACACACTCATTATTGACTCGTCATGTTTTGAAATTTACTCAAGAAGTTCAACGGACGACTATCAAGAATTTGAAAGATTAATTCAGTCAATGTCTGAACTAGAAAGTGAAGGAGAAGCAATCATAAATCCTACACGAGAAGAGATCCAACAGTTTAGACTACAACAAATGAAAAAATATGTAGAAGAACTAAACAAAATGATTGGTAAAATACAATCTTATTATCAGACAAATCAAACTCTAGGAGGATACGCTTCAAGTGGAGTTGCAGAGATAGCTTTTGGGGCAAATATAGGAGGATTTAGCGAGGAAGCTAAGGCAATTCACAATCATTTTACACAAAACATTTACAATAAATTCGGCACACTTTCAATTTTAGACAGATTAAAAGGAAGACAAACACCAATCGACCCTGCTTTTGACAATGTACAAAGATTTTTTGAAATGCTTCAGAATTTATCATCTAAGGTTGAGCTAAAAGCTAAGCAAATGGGTGATGCAATGGATCACAAAGCTAAAGTGAGCTCCAAAGTCGCTTAAAATCTAATTGTATAAAACTCATAACTAATACCTTGCCTAAATGGTGGTTTTTGGATTTGTATTGATTATCATGCATGCTCAGCTCTTTTTGACTCAAACAACACTAGATCTAATACAAATACATCAGATAGTGGCTTGGAGCTATTTTGAAAATGGGAGTTTTGATTTTGCTCAGACTATTCCAAACGAGACACAACTCAAAGAATATTGGGACAAACGACAAACGATGAACCAAATCAGAATCGTGGATGTAGATTCAAAAAGTGATTTTAGAAAAGTAGCTAGTGGTTTGTACCAGAGATATAGCCAGCCGACACTATTATTTTTAGGTGATTTGGGAAAGTATTCAGAACCGCTCCAAGAAAGCCTGCTCAAACTCCTAGAGGAGCCACCCTATAATCTGATTGTTATATTGTATTCTCATGTCCGTAGTGATATTTTACCTACAATTGCATCTAGGTGTAGAATAGTGTCGTTGTCTGATTCGATAGTTCTCAAATGTTTGGATCAAAAAGTGGTGGCTCAAGTCGAGAAAAAACTTCCAAAAGCCAGTGAATTTACTCAACAACTATTATCGAAGTCGGCATTGACACTTTCTGATTTAGCTAAAGTTGAGCGTGAGGAAATAGATTGTTGGTTGTGGCAGATTAGCTACAATCTCCAGTTTATATACACCCAAAATCCTCAGTCGAGTACAGCACAACTCATCGAAAAAGTTTTAGTTGCTAGACAATTAAATCGCCAAAATCTCCAGAAAAAGTTTGCTTTAGGCTGGTTAAGAGTTTGACCAAATCACATCTAAACATTCACTCTCTCTAGGTGATTTCTCAATTCAGTTCCAAATTAAGCTCAAAAATCCGACAGATGTGGTCGTCTCCTAGTGGTCGTGCAGTCATAATCATAACCCTGTTTACTTTTGCATCTCGTGGTCTTGGATTAGTTCGTCAGGCACTGCTGGTGACTCGTTTTGATCCAGTTACCTCTGATCTACTACTGGCGGCAAACAAAATCCCTGAAAATATAGCACAGCTACTCATTATGGGGACGATTATCACATCAGTGCTGCCTGTAGCCAGTCGTATAGAGAGTCACTCCGAAGGAGACAGTAGTCAGGTAGATAAAAGTGAAAATACCTCAAAATATTTGTATATCTGCTTGCTTTCGATACTCACTGTGATTGGCTGCATTAACCTGATTGCATTGATTTTTACACCAGAACTACTTTCGCTTCCATTTGTCACGAATCCAGAAACTATTCAAAATTTTGCTAGCAAGGGTCTACTCGATGACTATTATCTGACCACTCGGATTTTACTCATTGGGCCGCTACTATTTGCTACTCAGTCGATTCTCAACGTATTTCTGTTTCTCAAAAAGCGGTTTATGGTGTACTCATGGGCTGGTTTAGTGTACAATCTATTTACTGTCCTAGGTATTTGGGTTGCTCGAGACCGTGGTTATATAGTTGCTGCGTGGAGTATGGTTGTGGGTGCTATGGCTACGGTTGTAATATATTCGTGGGATAGCAGGCGATCTGGTCTTCGAGACATCAGAGTCATTTTCAAAGGTCGACTGACTGCAAATATAGTTCGCTTTAGGCAGGATTTGATTCAGACATGGAAATTGTTTTTGCCGAGAATTTTTATCATGGATGCTGTCGTGCTAGCTAACCTGCTGATTACTCCAGTTGCTCAACCCCTCACCCAACGCCCCGGTCAGATCACCGCTGTGGATATTTCGTTGTCGATTTATGGTGCATTTTTTATCGTGATTACATCGCTTGGTACAGTATTTTTCCCTGATTTGGCAAAGATATTCAACGAAAAACCTAGATTAGAATTTTGGCAGACTCTCAAAAAATATACTAAAAATGCATTACTGCTGTCAGTGGGTGTCAGTGTTTTGACTGTTATCGGAGCTCCAGTTATCGTCTGGGTTTTCAGTATTCTTGGAAAGTTTAAAGTCAACAAGGATTATATTATCATGCTGGCTCAGATTGCTTCGGTGGGTATTGTACTTCGGGCAATCAAGGAAATTTGGAGTAAATATTTTTTTGTCAGAGAGAGGGTTTGGCAGCCAGTAATTATCGAAGGAGTTGGTATAGTTGCTCAAATTGGAGGTACGTATTGTTTGTGTCTCATGAATATAGATGCTGGTATCAACGTGGTGTTGACTATGACACTTCATTTGGTTATTTGGGTTGTTTTGGCTTTTGGATTTATGTATAGGGATTGGCGAAATGGAGTTTGAGGGTGTTTATAGTCCTAACCAAAGATTCGTAATCAAAAACCTCGGGCACCAAAAAAAGAGGGTCGAGCCCTCTCCTCTCAGCATAGTGAGTTTACTAGTTTGCTCTGATAAATCTGCTAGCTACATAACCATCTTTGCTGTTTGCTGTGACTCGAATCATAGCGTATGTGCTTCCTGCGATTACACATGTTTTGCTAGGAGTTATTTTGTTGCCTACTCTAGTTGGTTCAAATGCTACTGATGTACCTGTAGTCAAAGTCGATATTCGGGTACAGTTTGCAGTTCTGAAGTTGACTGGTGACTGGATTGTGCCAGAGTTTTCTGTAAAGACATTTCCGATATAGCTAATGAAATTACTAGAGATATATGAACCCTGATCGATGCTTTTCATAAAGTGTACTACGCCGTTTACGGTACAGGTGTTTTGACCATCTCGAACTATGGTGACAACCTCTTCAAATTTGAGCTTTCCTACGACTTTACAGTTTTGATCTCGTACATTTAGCCCAGATCTGGCTGTGGAGTTTACTTGGACTACCATGTTTTCACCGAAACCACCAGCGTGTGCTGAGATTGGACTGAGAGAAAAGAGACCAGCAACAAGAGCGAGAGAAAGTGTGAGGGTTGTGAAAATGCGAGACATAATAGATGGTTGTATGATAAATTGTGTGTATTTTGTTGGGGTTTGTGGATTTGTTTTTTTCGAGGAAAACTTGGAAAGTGGTACCCAGACTTTGCCCTCCTCAGTAGGATAGTGTAGGGGTGTGACAAGGTTGACAACAAGCCTCTATATAATCTGCATCCCCCTTATTATGAACGACAACACATATCAGACACTCTCCGACACAGACAGCTATCAACAAGCTAGAAAACGTGTGCGTGAACTACGTAAATATTACACATCAATCGCCTCATTTTTTGGTGTCAATGCACTGCTGTATGGTATTAACTTTGTCACTTCAGGAGGTATTACATGGGCATATTGGGTGACGTTTGGTTGGGGTATCGGGATGTTATTCTATTCGGTTCAGGTGTTTTTTGTAGGGGGTAAATTTTGGGATGATTGGGAAAATAGACAGATTGAAAAAATGCTCAACAAGGATCAAGATAAAAAATAGTATGTCTATAAAAAATTTCTCTCTATTGATGGTGGTCGTGTTTTCGGTGTTGGTGCTGGTCAGTGGATTCTTTGCTTTCTCCTCAATCGGGGTGAGTTTTAGTGATCTTTCAAATATTCAATACAACAACAAATCCCTAGCAAACGGCACCAGCAAAACCTACACTCTAAACAATTTTTCGCAGGTCGAGTTTAAAACCTTTGGGAATCTTAGTTTGGTGAAATCGGATAAAAATGAGCTCAAAATCGAATCAGACAAAGACTATATCGACAAACTTCAACCATCTCAAATCGGAAAAACAATATATATCGACTCACCAAAGCTCAACATAAAATTTTGGCAAAAACCCAATGAGGTTATGTACACACTATACTACAATGGTCAGCTAGAAAAAATCGACGTACGTGGCAGTGGTGATATAACGGCTTTTGATGTGGCTAGTAGTGATCTCAAGCTGAGTGTCTTTGGATCGGGTGATATCACCGTTCGTCAAGCAAAAATCGAGACTCTGGGTGTGCTGATTGCTGGTTCAGGAAATATAAAGCTCGATGGTGAGTGCAAACGGTCTGATGTAGAAATATCAGGTTCGGGTGACGTGGTTGCTGGTGATATGAAATGTGCAGAAGGATCAGCGGTCGTCAAAGGTTCGGGTAATTCTCTGGTAAATATCTCAGATAAACTCAAAGCAAGTGTGTTTGGATCAGGAAATATAGATTACGCAGGTCAACCAAGAATTGATAAAGAAACAAAGGGTAGCGGCGAGATTAGGCAAATCCAACAGTAGTACCTAAAATATCTTTGACTCGTTCATTTGATATGGGTGTCGTATGCGAGTGTATGAAATTCATGGCGTCATTCACGTTTGCTATGCCATAACCACTACGTTTTTGTGATATATAGTCGCCCAATGATTGTATGTTTGTACAGACTTTCCACCCAATAGGGTTGCAGGCAAAATATCTGAACACATACACACGTTGCTCGGGGGTGAGCAAGTCATATTTTGGGAACACTGGTAGCTCTGAATCTAATCTGTTTTCTACTGGATGATGAATATAACATACAAAACATCTTTCGGAAAAATAATGAAATGTCGCTAATATCTCATGCTTGATCAAATACCGTTCGAGTCGATCTGCATATTCTATAGAGATGTGATTACTGCTTTCATAAAATTCTGATCTATGTCTAAAAGAGTTTTTCTCTAGTTTAAAAACTTGAATATGATCTGGTATTAGAATTGTGCTACTTGTCCGATAAATATGCTTGTAAACGATAGTATCTGATCTGTCCTCAGCGACTTTACCTGCTAATCTGTGAATTTCTTTACGGTTGGTGTGTTGATTAGTGTTTACATTAAACGGGTAATCGTAATCTGGATATTTTTTTGCCCAGAGAGTTTTGTCTACTATTGTCGACTTTTGAGTAAAATTTGGATCACAGATAAGATACTGGGTAGTGTTTCCAAATGACTTTTGCCCTCGACAGACAAATACCTCACCCTTTTTAAATATCTCAGCTAAATGAATGGTCTGTGTGTTATCAAAACTCCCATTAACTAAACTTTGGATTGAGATTATATCATAATTTGTCCAATTAAAGACGTTTTCCATGGTTGCCCAAACCCCATTTCGCCATTGCATTAATTTGAACGGAAATCCGCCACCTGAGGAATTTTCACCAAATACATTATATTCTACTGCTAAAGGAGATTTTGGTGCTGCATGTATATCTGGTTCTGCTATCATCTGCTATTATTTTGGCAGATTTCGTCTTAGTTTGCAAGGTCGGAATTGAATATGTTTTGAAGTATTGGAATTGAGTCTGATTCAATCAGTGATAAGTTTTTGTATAATTCATCAGCTATTTTTTGGTAGTGACTTTGTTCTGTTTGGCTGATACTGCTGAGTACAAATGTCTCACTCTTGAGTCTGTTTCCTTCGGGTCGGATTCCTATTTTTAGCCTGAGAACATTATCCCTTTTTATTCCAAATGATTCACAGTACTGATAGACTGATATGATGCCATTGTGCCCTGCTGTGCCGCCGCCTATCGAGAGTTTCTGTGAGTTTACCATCTGGTCGCTGTCGTCTTGGAGCACCAAAAGTCTATCGGGTTTGAGCTTAAAGTAGCTACAAAAATCAGCCAAAGGTTGACCACTGGTATTCATGTAGCCATCAGAGTAAACCAGTAGCAGATCATGATCACCACGATGATATTTAGCAAACCAAAAACCGTTTTTCTTTTGAAGCACTAAGTCCATTTTCTGTGCGAGTAGCTCTAGCACAATTCGACCAGCATTGTGTTTGGTTTTCAGGTATTTTGTTTCATTGTTTCCAAGCCCGTAGAGAAGTGTCATGACAGTGCAATTTCAGCAAAGAGTGTTGAGCTAGTCAAATGAGTGAACAGAATATTGACAAATAAAATATTAAAAACATAGTGTCACACAAAATGCCATTTAGTACTTTAGTCTTTATTTTTGGGTTTTTACCCTGTGTTTTACTTCTTAATATTTTGATAAAAAAGAAATATAGCAACTACTGGTTAGCTCTAACGAGTCTGTTGTTTTATTTTTGGGGAGAGCAGCAATATGTCTGGGTAATTCTGTTATCAATTTTTGCAAATTATATCTTTGGTCTACTTATTGATTCCCGTAATACCGTTGTTGGTCGTAGAGTGTTTCTGACCATGGCAATTGTATTCAATGTCGGACTTCTAGGATATTTTAAATACACAAATTTTATTGTTGATCAGCTGATTGGTACATTTGGTTTTTATAGCACCAATAATCCTATACATCTTCCAATTGGTATTTCCTTTTTTACGTTTGAAGCTATAGCATATATTGCTGATGTTTATAGAAAAAAGTCCAAAGCAATGCGTAATCCAGTGCATCTAGCTCTGTATATAGCCATATTTCCACACTTGATAGCTGGCCCGGTCATACGATTTCATGATGTTGAAAAGCAACTCTTGGAAAGAACAGTCGAGTTTGATGATTTTGTGTATGGCTTAAAGCGGTTTATCATCGGATTAGCAAAAAAAGTTCTGATAGCAAACAATGTCGCACTGTTAGCTGACCAAGTATTCAATAACCCATCGGTATATTCTGGGTCAAATGTGTTTTGGATAGGTTTGGTAGCATATACTGTGCAGCTATATTTTGACTTTTCAGGGTACTCAGAGATGGCGGTTGGACTAGGATATATGTTGGGTTTTAGATTTATTGAAAACTTTAATTTTCCGTATATTTCAAAATCCGTCCAAGAGTTTTGGAGGAGGTGGAATATTTCTCTCGGCAATTGGTTCAAGGATTATATCTATATACCACTAGGTGGGAGTAAAAAAGGAATTGTGCGAACATATTTTAATTTGTTTGTTGTTTTTTTGATTACAGGAATATGGCATGGTGCTGGATGGAATTTTATATTGTGGGGATTGTTTAGTTTTGTGTGTATTTTGCTTGAGAAAACACCCCTGAAGAAACTTTTTCAGCTGTTGCCGAGTATATTTCATCACCTGTATTTGCTGTTGGTAATTTCACTCAGTTGGGTTTTATTTAGAACTAGCTCCATCAAAGACGCTATATATTTTTATCAACAGCTATTTAGTTCACAGTTAGATACGGCATTTTGGCGGGATGTTGATAATGAACAAAAATTCTTTCTGATTCTGGGAGTGTTCTTGTTATTTCCGATAGTACCGTTTTTTGGAAAGCAACTGACAAGAATGTTTAACTTTCCGTTGATAATACTGTTTTTTCAAAATGTCATACTGGGAGTGTATTTTATTCTTAGCATCAGTTATCTCATTACATCGAGTTATAATCCATTTATCTATTTTAGGTTTTAAATATGCACAGTACTCACACTAAAATGGTAACTGCAAGAATTCTCAACGGGTCTCTGTTGGTTGTAGTTATCCTTGTTATTGGTGTATCGTTTCTCAACAATATACTAGGGATAGTATCTGACTTTCCATCTACCGAAAAGCGCGTTCTTGCTGTTTGTGGCGATATTAAACGACCTAAAAACCAGAAGATCATCGATTATATTCGCTCGTTTCCTAGCAGTTTTCCATCTCAGTTTGAGAATTGTTTCAATGATAATTTTGCATTTAGAAATGCTATTGTAGCTGGCACTAACTATGCTCGATTGATGCTCTTTGATAAGGCAACTGCAAACATAGTATCCAAGGGTAAAAATGATTGGTATTACAACACAGACGCATCAGTCGTGTCTGCCTACAACGGGTCAAACAAATACACAGACGCTCAAGTAGATAAATGGATTAATGTATTTAAACAAAGAAATGACAAGCTCAACTCCATGAATATTCAGTATATTTTAACTATTGTTCCTAACAAGATGACGATGTATCCTGAGCATTTACCTGAAAAATATAAAAACACCACTAATCCAACTCGTCTTGACCAGTTAAACTCAGTACTGAGTGTAGACAAATCTCTGGATTATATCAACGTCAAACCAGATTTAATATCATTGAAGTCAACTACCGATGTGTTTTATAGGACAGATTCACACTGGAGCCAAGAGGCTGTTTTTCAAACATATTCTAAAATTACAACAACACTAGATTCCAACATTCGTTTCACATTAAAAAATAAGACTGATTATACTGTTGCTCGACAAAAAAGATTTTCAGATATGTCTGCTCTTATGGGGCTAACGAAATTTTTCTATGAATATCCTAATCAATTTACTCCGAATTTTAGTGAGGTTGGAGTGAGAATTAGCCCTGACTTTAATCAAAAGAAATCTGGAAATAAAATTTATGAAGAATATGAACATCGAAATGCTTCACTAATAGATATGGATTCTGTGGTTGTCTTTGGAGATTCATACACTGATGAACTGCGACCATTTTTAGCCAATAGTTTTAGTGAGGTTAATTTTTTGAAGACTGCAGAGGATTTCGATTTTGGATATATAGATGAACACAAACCAAAGGTGGTAATTCAGATATTCAATGAATCAAATCTGGTTAATTAAAATAATGAACTAAACGCAAATAATTAAGGTACAAACAATATGTTCAAAAGTTTTTTACGCGGTGATAAGTTATTGATTCTTCGTGGGTTAGCTTGCTTAGCTGTGGTTATTCAGCATGCTGGGCCTCCTAGAGATTTTCTCTATGTGTCTGGTAGGGATTTGAGCTGGTTTATGTGGGTCAATGCGGGATCGGCTGTGAGTATATTTTTTGTGCTATCGGGGTATTTGATGGGCAAGGCATTTTTTGCAAATAGATATAGTCTTAGTTTTTCTGGTGTCAAAAAGTTTTATATTGCTCGGGCAATGCGACTCCTTCCGCTGTATTATTTTGTTGTTCTCACTCTAGCTCTCTTTTACAATGGTAGTTTTATTGATGTTCAGAACTGGAAATCTATAGTCAAATTACTGACCTTTAGCTACAACCACACAGATCTCAATACTGCATTTTGGACGTTGGCTGTCGAAGTCCAATTCTATCTGCTAGTCCCATTGTTGTTTTGGATATTTCAATCAAATATAAAGCGTAGACTTCTCAGTATAATTTGCTTGTTGGTGGTGTTTGTGTTTGGTGTATTTCAGAGACTTGTACCAGAATTTTGGCTATTTACTCCAGCTATTATTCGAAATTCAAACCTAGCCCATAACTTAGATATTTTTGTGTGCGGATTTTTGCTCTATCCGATTCTATCCCACTACAAAAACCTCAATACACTATGTAAGAATTATATTTGGGCTGTTATTCCGTTGTCATTTGTCTTTTTACTCGGCGATAGTTACTTGCATTACAACGAAGTTTCTCAATCACGTATAATTCAGCATACACTACTCATCTCGAGTTCTATTGCTACGGGCTTTGCCCTGATATATATCTATCTAGTAGAAAGTCAAGAATATCTCAAAACGCCAGAAAAAAATCATAGAACACCCCATGATAAACCAAAGACAACGGTATTGGAGTGGGTTGGCAAGCTTTCGTTTGGGATTTATGTATGGCATTTTCCGATTCTAGCTGCCGTAGGAACTCGTTATCCAGCCATGAACGGTGAAGTGTATCCATATTTTAGAAAACTCGGGATTACGTTAATATTGTCTGTATTATACGCATTTGTCACTCATATAGCCATCGAAAACTATTTTGTAAAAAAAAGAAACACAGTGAAAGCCTAAAAACAGTGAAAGCTTAAAAAACTACTAGAGAACTTTTGCAAGATATTGTCCTGTGTAGGAATTCTCTACTTTGATTATCTCATCTGGTGTACCTGTAGCTATAATCATACCTCCTTTGTCTCCACCCTCGGGGCCTAAATCGATAATCCAGTCTGCAGTCTTGATCACGTCCAGATTGTGTTCAATCACTAAAACAGTATTGCCTTTGTCTACCAATCTATGTAGTACATGGAGTAGGAGTTTCACATCGAGTGGGTGTAAACCTGTGGTTGGCTCATCTAAAATATACAGTGTATTACCAGTACCAACTTTACTCAGCTCTGTAGCTAGTTTGATACGCTGGGCTTCTCCTCCAGAGAGAGTTGTGGCTGATTGACCGAGCTGGATATAGCCGAGACCAACATCCTGCAAAGTATCGAGTTTTCGTTTGATTAGTCTATGGTTTTCAAAAAATTCTGCAGATTCATCTACGCTCATAGCTAAAATATCAGCAATATTCTTGTCTCGATAAGTGATTTCTAGAGTTTCACGATTATACCGTTTTCCTGTACAATCTTCACAAATCACATACACATCTGGTAAAAAGTTCATCTCGACCTTGATAATCCCGTCTCCTTGGCATGTTTCGCATCTACCACCGGGTACATTGAAACTAAATCTGCCTTGCTCATATCCTCGTGCTTTTGATTCTGGCAACTGGGCAAATAATTCACGAATAGGCGTAAATAATCCTGTATAGGTAGCTGGATTGCTGCGTGGTGTTCTACCGATAGGGCTTTGATCTATGATAATGGGTTTATCGATGTTGCTGAGTCCTGTGATTTCAGTGTGTTGACCGATAGAGTTATGAGAATCGTAAAAGTGATTCATCAGGTAGTTTGCAAAGATATCGTTTATCAGAGTACTTTTTCCACTGCCCGACACACCAGTAATACACACAAATTTTCGCAGAGGGATATGCATGTCTACGTTCTTTAAATTGTTTTCTTTTGCACCTAGAATCGAAATAAATGGTGTTTCGTCCTCAACCCCTTCTCCTTCAATCTTCTTTTTAGGTTTGATACCTCCATACTTTGTAGAAACAACTAGACGTCTATTTTCTGGAATAGGGATAATCTCAAGACCAGCTAGGTATCTACCAGTCGGTGAATCAGGGTTTGCTTGGACTTCTGCTGGGGTTCCAATGGCTACGATTTTACCGCCTTTTTTACCAGCTGCAGGCCCAATGTCTATCAGATAATCAGCCTCACGCATAGTTTCTTCATCGTGCTCTACGACCATGACCGAATTACCAAGATCCCGTAATTCTTTTAGAGTGGAAAGTAGTCGGCTATTATCTCGTTGATGGAGACCGATAGATGGCTCATCCAAAATATACAAAACACCAGTTAGCCCTGAACCTATTTGCGTAGCTAGTCTGATTCGCTGGGCTTCTCCTCCAGAGAGAGTGTCTGCACTGCGACCGAGATTTAAATACTCCAGACCGACATTGGCTAAAAAGTTGAGACGAGACACGATTTCACGCAATATCATCTTGGCAATTTGCTTTTCTTTGTTGTTGAGAGGGCTTTCACCAGAGTCACCATTGAGCAGTCTAAAGTGTGCTAGACCATCGTTGATCGACATGGAGGTGATAGCTGCGATATTTACACTGGCTACGGTCACAGCTAGGCTAGACGGCTTGAGGCGTGCACCTTTGCAGTCTGGGCACTGTCGTTTGGTCATGTAGTTCTCGATATCACGTCTACTCGAATCACTGGTTGTTTCTTTGTATCGTCTCTGGAGATTTGGTATTACTCCCTCAAAACCCTCGGTGCCATACATGATGATTTGTTTCTGTTTGTCACTGAGTTCTTTCCATGGTGTGGTGAGCTTAAAATTATGCTTTTTAGCTATTGTTTCAAACATCTGAGTGAGCCAACCACCACTAATACTCAATCTGCTGAGTGGTCTAATACACCCTTCCATAATCGATAAACTAATATTTGGGATAATAAGTTCAGGATCAATTTCGGTTACTACGCCCAGACCTGTGCAGGTAGGACAAGCTCCGTGTGGACTGTTAAAGCTAAATTGTCGTGGCTCTAGTTCGCCTGGGCTTCCGTGACCATTGGGACAGGCTCGATTTTTGTTAAAGTATAACAGATGTTCGTCAGACTCGTCTTGTAGGTGGAGGATAATTGCTTTGTCTTTACCAAATCTCAGTGTGGTTTCTAGTGAGTCAATGAGTCGCTGACGATTCTCTGCGTTTACTGCAAGACGATCAACTACGATTTCGATACTATGTTTTTGCTGTTTGTTGAGGTCGAGTTTTTCTACTTCATCGAGAATCATGATTTTTCCGTCTACTCGCATTCTTCTAAATCCATTCTTTTTGGCATCTAAAACATGCACCCTATGCCAACCCTTTTGATCTTCAACTACAGGAGCGAGGAGAACTATTGAGCTATCTTGTTTGAGCTGCAAAATCCGATCAGCCATAGCAGTTACTGATTCGTTGGTTATTTCAGAGTTACAGGTTGGGCAGTGCTGGACACCAGCTTTTGCATATAGTAGTCTGAGATAATCATAAATCTCTGTGATGGTACCAACTGTAGATCGCGGATTTTGAGAGGTTGATTTTTGGTCGATTGAAATAGCTGGAGACAGCCCGTCAATACTATCTACATCAGGTTTTTCTTTGAGACCTAAAAATTGCCGAGCATAGCTGGACAAACTCTCTACATATCGGCGTTGTCCTTCAGCGTAAATGGTGTCAAAGACCAAGCTTGATTTACCAGATCCAGATAGCCCAGAAAACACCACTAGCTGGTTTTTAGGAATTACTAGGGATATTTCACATAAATTATGTTCTCTTGCTTTGCGAACTGTTATGTATTCGTGTGGATTTGGTAGATTTGCCGTGTCTTCTAGGTAGTCGCCAGAGTTAAATGTATTGAGTAATTCTACGTTAATTTGAGTTTGAAATTGATTTTGAGATTTTTTTACACTGTCTGTTGAATTTTTTTCTGTTACATTAGTTTGAATTTTTTTTTCTAATGAAGTCATGAACAGAAATCAACGAAAAAATCTGTTTTTGTCAAAGTTTTGTCTCTAGGCTTTAATTTCTATTATATTTTTGATGATTAATAATCAATTAAAGAATCACCGCTTGCCTAAATATAAATCTTGTTGATCACTACTGTAGTTTATGAGTGAGAAATCCCCCCAGCCAACCAATTCTTTTGTCCCACCAAACGACGTAGAGGCTGAAAAAGCAATTTTGGGTAGTATTTTACTCAACCCTACTATTTTGGATGATATTGTGGGAGTACTCAAGGTTGATTTTTTTTATGATCCTCGCCATACTATTGTGTATGAAGCTATGTTGAGACTTGCCTCGCATCAAAAACCAATCGATATTATCTTTGTACTCAACGAATTAAAAAGCAAGGAGGCTGACTCAAACTCAAACTCAAACTCAAGTACAGGCACAGATATCGATAAAGATTTTCTTTTGGAGTTGATTTCAAAGAGTTCGCTCGCCAGTAGTCCAGCCCAAACATGCAAGATTATCAAAGAAAAGCACGCACTTCGTACTATTATTCGCGTAGGAGATCAACTCAAATCCGCTGCTCTTCGAGATGATACACAGCCCAATGATATTTTGGATTCAGCACAGAAAACTCTATTTAATCTCAGTCTTGAGAACATTGAAAAAAACTTTGTACCGATTAGCGAGGTGTTAGATGAGACGTTTGAGCGTATTCAAAACCTGAGTGAGAGTGATGATGAGCATCGTGGTGTGCCAACAGGGTTTTATGATCTCGACAAAGTTCTTGGGGGTTTGCATCAGTCTGATCTAATCATTTTAGCTGCTCGCCCGTCAATGGGAAAGGCTCAACCTATCTCAACTCCCGTAAAAACTAATATTGGATGGACTAAAATTCAAGATTTGCAAATTGGCGATCAGCTGGCTTCGCAAGATGGTAAATCATCCCAAGTTTTAGGTATATTTCCCCAAGGAGAGAAGAGTGTCTTTCAGATATCTTTTGCTGATGGTCGATCAACTCGGGCTTGTAAAGAGCATTTATGGGAAGTGTGTTGTCGTCACTGGGATACACCAAAGATTTTAACCACTGGAGAGATTATGAATAAATTGGGGAAAAAAAGATATCAAAACAGAATGTGGATAGAGCGTGCAACAGGTCATTTTGGTCACAATGATAAACTGATTGTAGATCCTTATTTACTTGGGTGTCTATTAGGTGATGGGGGATTGACTCACACTAGCCCATTAATATCAAGTAAAGATTCAGAAATATTGGAAAGAGTGAGATCGCTTCTCCCAGTTGGTTTGATCATTAAAAAGATTGAAAAGAGTAATTGTGATTATAGAATTGTCCAAGAAAGCTCTCATCAAAAAGGTAAATCTGGGGTAACAATAAACCCACTCACAGAATCTCTCAAAAAAATTGGTGTGTACGGCAAAAAATCTAATCAAAAGTCAGTACCAGAAACGTACTTGTTGGCTAATAGGTGCTCTAGAATCTGTCTTCTCCAAGGTTTACTTGATACTGATGGATGGGTAGAAAGTTTCGGAAGTGTTCGATTTGCAACGACTAGTAAAAAGCTAGCAGAACAAGTACAGGAATTAGCTCGGTCAATCGGGGCGTTTTGCACCATAAAACCCAAACAAGGCAGTTTTACCTATAAGGGTGAGAAAAAGTTAGGATTACCCTCGTTTGTGTGTAATATTTCATACACTAATACTGCTGAATTGTTTAGTCTAGGTAGAAAGAAAAAACTCTGCAACCCGCAAAAACGCATTAAGAGACTGAATATTGTAGAAATAAAAGAAGTAGACAAGGTAGAAACTGCGTGTATTTTAGTGTCTCACCCAAGCCACTTATATATAACAGAAAATTATATCCTGACACACAACACTTCTCTAGCTCTTGAAATTGCTCGTCGGGTTGCTATGACCGCTGGCAAGGGTGTAGCCTTTTTTAGCTTAGAAATGAGTAAAGATCAGTTGGTAGATCGTATTTTAGCTACAGCCTCAAAGATTGACTTTTGGAAGATTCGCACAGGAAAGTTTTCGCATGATCCGGGAAATGATGAATTTGCTCAGCTGGGTCAAGCCCTTGGTCAGCTATCCGAAGCCCCAATCTGGATTGATGACAGTGGCAGTCTCAATATCCTAGAACTCAGAAGTAAAGCTCGCAGACTAAAGTTTCGACATGACATTGGGTTGATAGTGATCGATTATTTGCAGTTGATGAGTGGTCGCAGTGACACTAAATACAGTGGGAATCGTGTCCAAGAAGTGTCTGATATCAGTCGCGGGCTAAAACTGCTAGCCAAAGAACTCAATGTGCCGATTCTGGCTTTATCTCAGTTGTCACGTAGTGTAGAGGGTAGGGATGACAAGCGACCTATGTTGAGTGATTTGAGGGAAAGTGGCTCCATCGAACAGGATGCCGATATTGTCATGTTTATTCATCGAGAGGAAATGTACCACAAAGAAACCAAGAAAAAAGGAATAGCAGATATTTTGATATCCAAACACAGAAATGGTGAGGTTGGGAGTATTGAGCTAGCATTTATCCATCGGTACGCCACATTTGATAATCTTGAAGGAGCTAGGGTTAGTGGCAGAGTGAACCAATAATTCACTAATCAGATTGATCGAATTTTTTTTATGACTTGGTGTAGACCGTTTACTCTACCTGCAGTTAGATAATCCTCTAGACGTAGCTCTGATACAAATATTGGTTCTGTGTTCTGGATTTCTGAGTATATCTTTCCCGAGAAAAAGTTAGTTGTAATGAAAACTAATCCTCGAACGAGCAGGGAATCACTGTCGCCGTAAAAATATATGCGGTCGTCTTGTTCTTTTGAAATGAGCCATACTTGGGATTGACATCCAGAGACTTGGTTTTGATTTGTTTTGTGAATTTCATCTAGTTTTTGTGCCTGTTTTCCTAGATTTATGATGCATATATAGATCTCCTCAGGACTAGTACAGGAATTAATTTGCTCATAGATGAAATCTAGCATACAGTGTGCGGGTAAGTTTATTTATTTGTTGAAACTTAGAATATACAAAAACAAA
>JAYWFX010000071.1:0-2481 GCA_043778575.1 bacterium
ATTCTTGGTCACCGCTATTTTCCTAAGAATTCCAAAGTTGCACCACCACCCATTGATACAAATGTGAAGTTAGCTAGAGTATGAGTATCCAAGGCTGATACAGTATCTCCTCCTCCAACAACACTAAAGCAGTTAGGAATTTCGCCTATATATTGAGCCAATTTGCGTGTACCGTTATCAAAAGGCTTTTGTTCATACTTTCCTAGTGTTCCATTCCAAAATATAGTGCGTGCATTTTGTATAACCTCTATAAATTTCTCCAATGATTTATTTCCTACATCTAGCGGGACTTCCTCATTGTATTCAAAATCAAGAGGCAAAACAATCTTATCGGGATAATTCAGCAGTATATCTTTCGCGATTGGTAAAAAATTTGTTTCCACGAGATCAAATGGAAAAGCTATATCAACACTGTCGAGATGAGGATACAGCTCACGCTCAGCCTGAATAAATGTGAATGCTAAAAGCCCACAGAGAATAAGTTTATCGGCTTTAACAATCATTTTTTGAATCAAAGGAAGTTTAGTCTCCAGCTTTGCTCCACCCATGACTATAATTAGAGGTCTCTCTGGATGCTCAATTACTCTAGCAAGTACCTCAGTCTCGTGTACAAATGAGACACCTAAACAATTCATCATGTATTCTTTTATTGTGGTATTTGTAACCTCAGATCTGTGACTGACAGCAAATGCCTCATCGACAAAATATTTTCCAATCTTAGCATACTCAAGGGCTAATTCTCTTTGTAGATTGTTATCTACTGATTGTTCTCGAGAGTCAAAACGAGTGTTTTCTAGTAAAATAATTGAGTCTTGTGCTTGGTCACCTACAAAAACTTTCGTATCTTCGAAACTCTTAAACTGGTTATAAAACAACGGCACTGGGAGTGAATGTTTGCTAAATATATCACTAATAGTTTGTA
Organism: bacterium; assembly: GCA_043778575.1. Classification (GTDB taxonomy): domain Bacteria; phylum Patescibacteriota; class JACMRA01; order JACMRA01; family JACMRA01; genus JAYWFX01. The sequence goes on from JAYWFX010000071.1 coordinate 923, forward strand.
GTTGATTTCTCATCGAAAGCTGTATATCTTGATTTTTAGGTCTACCCCAATGCGATAATATGATTATTTTGTTACCGTTGCCATGGAGAAGTTTAAGTGTGTTGAGACTATCTACTATCCTAGCGGTGTCATGTAGACTAGGAAGGTCATAGTTTACCCGTACGATGACTGAGGAGTCTGTGATTTCATTGATGAGCATACACTTAATATAACAAAACTATTGGATTTTATCAACCTAATCGTCCTAGACCAAACAAATTTTCAGTATTTATGAGAGAGTGTTTCCAAACAGATTGCACATCTATATTTTGAAGTATAGCCACTTTTTCTGCAACAACACCCATCATCTCAGGCATGCATAATTGGCTACGATATAAATCTGGAGCTAAATATGGAAGATCAGTCTCTAAAACCAGATGCTCAATCGGACAAGTTGCCACAGCCTCCTGTAGTCTTATAGCTGATTTATAGGTCACTATACCCCCTATACCAATTTTACCACCCATATTGATAATAGTATCTCGCTCAGAAACACCACCAGTAAAGCAGTGAACCAAAAAATGACCATGAATGTCAGGATACTCCCTCAAAATATCAAACAGATCGTCAAACGCACTCAGTTTAGGGCTATCATCACTGTTTTTACCATTTCTACAATGAATCACTAGTGGTAATTTGAGCTTAATTGCCAGTCGAATCTGCTCCTCAAACAAACCTGCTTGTTTTTGCCACAGACTTTTGTCACTGGTATAGTAATAGTCCAAACCACACTCACCAATCCCTACAACCCTGCGACTCATATCACTATTTGACTCATACTCGACAACCAAATCACGCTGGGATTCGAGGTACTCTGACACAACAAACTTTTCAGTTATCAGCTCTGGATGCGACCCAATCAAAAAATACACCTTGTCTGAAAACCTCAACAAATTAAATACAAACTCAAAGTTATTAGTAGAAACAGTAGATTGCACGACAAATTCATGTTTCTCGAGGAGTTGCTCTAGGATTCTTTCGTCCAGTTCGACATCGCCATGTTTGATAACTCCATTGTGAGTATCGAGATCTTTTTCAGAGGGAATGTGACCAAGTTTCTGCAAAAGCGATTCCAAATGAACATGAGTGTCGTGGTACATACAAAGAGGAGAATGAGATTTACAGTCCAAAATCTGATGTTTACCCAAGTATTTGTCAACAACTTTAACCCGACTCACATCAGTACAACGGTACACCTCTATACTATCTCGTAATTTTTATTCCTGATTTCAATAACAATTTTTGTAAATAATTTGACCATTATTCGGACAGTGTTGAGGCTTTGAGTATAAAATTTATTCCATGCTTTCTGTTACTTTTTGTGGGGCAGCTCGTACTGTCACTGGGTCTCAGTATTATCTAGAATACACAGCCCCAGACAAGAGTTCGTTTAGGTTTTGTATCGACTCTGGACTCTTTCAGACTGGTCAAAAGATCAACCTATTCAAAATTAACTCACACCTATTGTTTGATCCGAGGACTTTGGATTGTATTGTGCTGACTCATGCCCACCTTGATCA
>JAYWFX010000072.1:0-2418 GCA_043778575.1 bacterium
TGGAGCAATCAATCCAACTGCTTGTAATGTATGTCCAAATGGTCAATTCTTTAATACCGTTGGAGGTGCTAATAGTTGTGTGGGTGGGTGTCCTGTAGGCTCATTTGTCGACCTTTCTGCAAATAGCTGTGTAGCTGCATGTCCCGGTGGATCTTTCACGTATCAAAATAGCTGTTTATCAACTTGCCCTACAGGAACTATCACTCAGGGAACTAGTTGTGTGCTGACTCCAAGTGTGGTTATCAACTCAATTTCTATCCTAGGTGCAGACTACCAAGTGTCATTTACCCCAACAAATTATACACCAACGGTAGGAGGTGCTCACACGCATTTTTACTACGATACTGAGGCTAATACTGTTATGAACAAGATGTTTTCTACTGGATCTCCTGTATTGATTCCGCTATCCAGTAAAACCACAGATGCACCCAACTCGACGAAACTCTGCTCTATCGTAGCTAATTCAGACCACTCGATCATCCCCAACTCAGGAAATTGTGTGAATCTACCCATCGTTACCCCAACAAATCAACCACCATTCATAACTATTACAGGTTTATCCCAAAACCAAGTATTCACTCAATCAGCTTCTGGTACTGTAAATATCAACCTACAGGCAAATGCTACAGATGCAGACGGCACTATCACCACAGTAGAATTCTATGACGCAACTACCAAGATCAGTGATTCAGTTACTACTACAAATCCTTTCCAGTACAATTGGTCAAATCCTAGTCTCGGTGCACATACACTCACCGCAAAAGCTATAGATAATTCAGGGGCAACAGGTATCAGTAATTCAGTAACTATCATCGTAGAAGCCTTTACTCCACCAGCTCCTACAGTCATAACCAGTTCAGATCTAGCTAGTGGTCAGTGTACTCCTGCTACAGTCCAGATCAACCAGATGACTAGCTGTACGTTTATCCTAGTGGGTAATCCATACAATAACTACACTCTTCCAACCACACCTATTACAGCCCAAGTTTCAGGTGCCACTGGAGTATCAGATCCTTGTATTCTTTCAGCCAATGGTACTACATCAGTAAAACTCACTTGTCCAAATATTCCCACCACTGGAGTCGCTGGTGGAACTACTCCAAAAACAGTAACTACCAGTCTAGGAGGTGCTAGTGATAGCTTGATCATTGCAGCCAACACTCCACCTTCAACCTCGTTGAATATATCACCATCTTCTAGTATCTCTCTCGGACAATCAGTGTTGCTTCGATCAAATGCTACAGATACTGATGGGACTATCAGCAAAGTAGAGTTTTACAACGGGACAACTAAACTCGGAGAATCTACCACTCCAAATTCATCTAGTCTTTTCTATGAGTTCAGCTGGACACCAACTACATCTGGTACATTCAGTGTCTCAGCAAAAGCCTTTGATAATCTTGATGCTAACTCAGTCTCCAATAGTGAAACTGTATCAGTGGGTCTGCCTCAGTGCTCTGCAGGTCAATCCAGAGATCAGCTCGGTGATAATCTTTGTCATACCGTAATATCATCAGACAACATTGGTTCTGGGACATGTAACCCAAGCACACTCAATCTCAATCAATCCACGACATGTACCTTTGATCTCGTAAACGGATCGGATTATATCGTTCAATTAGCAGGGCTTAGTGGTGGTACTCAGCTCAACGGAGTGTTGATTCACACCGATACAAATGACAGAGCTGTGACAGTCAACTCAACCAGCTCTAATCCTACAGAGATGAACGCAATTCAAAACGGCGGCACAGGTGTTTGTGCAGTAGTCAGCAGTAACAAACTCGAGTGTACTAATGTGATTGCAGGTGGAAATTTGACTGCTGGAAACAAATTCGCCGATGTGATCTTCCAAGGATCAACTCCTCCAACTTCTCAAAACAATCTGTACGGAAATCCTAGTATAACTCTCAGAAAAGCTCAGATTACTATCAACCCTACAATCACTCCTACGCCCCCAACATTTGGAACAGTATCACCAGACTCGGCTATAGTTCTATCAAACCTTACAGGCACTTCAGTGTTTCCTACCATTAATCTAGTAAACAACACCATCCCTGACAATACACTAGCTACTATCACTATCCAAAGCAATTTAGTGGGTGTGCCAGATTCAGTTGTAGCTGGTAGTATCATAGGTGGAAAATTTGTACCGTATAGAAACGATATCACCCTCCCAAGTTTGGCTGGAAAAGGAAATATTAACGGACTGCTAGAGGTAGCTGCAATTGCTGGCGTAACCCCTCTGTCAATCCCATTAAACTTCTCAACCCCCCAAACCCCAGACACAACACCACCTACAATTAGAATCAATGATCCATATACATGTGGAGGAGATATCAGAGGTACAGTGAGTGATGCAAGTGGAGTCAGTAATATACGAGTCACTCTCACTTCTCAAAGTAATACTCTCTCAGTAAA
>JAYWFX010000073.1:0-19577 GCA_043778575.1 bacterium
ATGACACCTTTACTCTAACAACCAAACTAGATCACTAATACTTCAGTACCATTCATGGTAAGAACCAAATCCTTCTACTTTAGTGGAAGGTGGTTTAATCTTTCTAACTCTGCAATCAAGGTACTTTTTGATTCAGGTGTTACTTGGCAGCGGACTGATTCTAATTTCTGTACAATTTCATCCAATATAATAGGTAAAAGGGCTATTCTATTTTTAGAGAGATAATTGTACAATACCTCCTGTATTTGAACACAATCAAGATCTGGAAATTCATCATTTGGATCCACTTGCCATTCCAGCATAGTTTTACGTGCTGTTTGTATCGTCTCATACATACTAGGATTTAGTTTGTAGTATTCAATACCTAGATGATAGATGTGAGTACGAAGCTCTATGAGTCTCGATATATTCTTCTCATAGTCAGGATCAACATCTAGCATATAGGTCTTTATTATACTGATAGTCTCTTCGTGTTTTTCATTATTTCTCGTGCGATTCCTCAAATCCTCCCAGATTTCAATCGGTACAGACGGTGGGCAAGGAGAGCCCATAAGAGTATTTGCAATGTTTGATGACTCAACAATATAGCGAATATTCTCTGGATCTAGGAATTTATCTCGCTTTGCAGTATCGTTTTCAGCCGTATGAATGATACTCTTGATGAAATAGTTTGCAACCGCCTCATCCACACAGCTGGTTAATTCATGATTTTCTACAGATATACCAAGACACACTGCGATTGGATTTGAAATAAGATGGTATGTCTCATGTGATTTTTGTACGATAAAATTCCCAGTAAACCAGCTTAATACCTTTTGTGTGCTTTCTCTACCGATGCTTGACTCTGCGTAAATACCTTCACGCTTTTTTGAGTCTACTGAAGTAGCGAGTTTATATCTGCCATATTCTATCATTTAATATACAAAGCACACTGTTTATGTTTACTCAAGCCAAAGTCCACTAATCGTTATTGTAAAGTGGTGTGAGACTTCAAGATCATGTAGTTACAGATAATCGCAGTAAAAACACCAAGCCAAATAAGGCTATTTAATAGTGAAAATGATGCGATATAGTCGATTCTCAGAAAAATATAGTTGATAACCCTATAAATTCCCATGAATACAAATGATAAAAGTATCGGTGAAATAATCAATAAAACTTTTTGCTTCGATGTAGTCTTTTTATGAAAGATAAACAGTCCAAACAAGGAAACAGGAAAAATACATGTCAGTAGCATTGAGGTTATTATTTTGGGAAGCATATTAAAAAATTAAGTAGCCCAGACTCGAATTGAAACGAATCTGGGGTTGACAAACAGAACCTTAAAACTTAGTAGTTGTAAAACGCTCCATCGTCGTAAGTTTTGCAATGTCCTGCTGGAATATCGTCTAAATTAACGATTCCACCAAGATCAATTGTTTTTCCTCCACTGTGATTAACATGAATAGAAAACTTGATTGGAGTGTTTTGGATGTAGGTAGTCAATGGAAATGCTAAGTCAACTGTGTAAAACCGTCTGTCACCAGACCAATAATTACCAATTTTACTAACATTCTTCCATGCTGGACTTGAAGGAAATCCAAATGTTTGTCCCCACAAGTTAAAACCGATTGCATATGCAGAGAACTCTTTGAACTCCACAGAATTGACTCGATTCCTAACACTAGGATCTCCTGAACCAGCTTCAGCATTAACTCGATAACGAACTACAGCTCCAGTGTTACAAGCACGAGCGTACTTGATTTCACCAAAAATGCCGTCTCGGTATTGCCAATTTTGAGACGCACTCGCTGATTCTGTTGCTACAAAATTTAGAAGAGCACTCAAGACTATAGATGGAAGCCAAGCAAAAATTACGTTTCGCATATTATTTTTTTCAAATTAACAACAATGAGCTGAAAAACGAGCAATTAGGACTGCTCTTTGTTCACGCAAGCACTTTTTTTTTGATGTCAATAATTATGTGATATTCCTATCAAAATACGATATGTCACAGTTGACACTCTCTTGGTTTGTCTGTAGTATGCTCTCCATGAGAAATTTTCTCTCCGTAAATAATCTGCCTAATTCAATTAGTGCTCTTGGTGTTATTGTGAACATATTCAATATTTGGCAATCATTATCTGCACACAATTTTGTACTCACTCTAATTCTCCTAAACATAGGTATATTTCTCGACTTGATAGATGGTTATATCGCCAGAAAAATAGGTCATGAATCCAAACTCGGAGCTACGATTGATACGATCAATGATGTTATTTTGTACTTGCTGACACCGATGATAATCATCTTCAACAAAACTGGCTTTGGTGCATTTCAACTTACATATATATTGGTAATCTTTAGTGGAATCTGGAGATTGAATCGCTTTCTACACAATGGTTTGATTAGTCAGAACAACAAACACTTTTATGTCGGTGTTCCAGTGTATTTTAATCTCGTAGCAATACCAATCATATTCTCACTCAAGATGAACTGGATTATCGTGCCGTATTCTGTAATTATGAGCTGGTTGATGGTCTCGAATCTAAAAGTTTTCAAATTTGGTTTGGTGTCCTCCTTGTGTTTGATGACTATACTCAATGTCACTATTTTGATAGCATATTATGGTTAATGAATTGATCAGAAAAGCCCTTCACATATTTGTTTGCGTGTTTTTCCTAACTGTCGCATATATAACGAATACACCAGTAGCATACCTGTGTTTTTTTGGATTATATGTCGGTATGTTGGTTTTATTGAGATTAGGAGTTCTGAGTCTTATAACCAAGATTAACAGAAAATCTATTGGGCACCATCTTATTTTTGTAGGTTGTTTGATAATCTTTAGTTTTTTTATACTATCAAAAGATGATACAGCATTTCAATTTGGCATAATTACTCTGATGCTTGCTGATACGCTTGCAATTGCTGGTAGACCGATACAAAACCTACTCTCAAAGCGAAGAAGCAGCTCAGGAAAAAGTATCTTGGGATCTATGATATTTTTTGTAGTATCGCTGATTATCGCTTTTTTCTTGCACATAAATATCTCACCCATATTTATCACCTCAATGATACTACTAGCTGTTGCTGAACATAAATCTACAATGGGTTTTGACAATGTTATCATCCCAGTGTTTTCTTTTGTCATCGTTCATTTTATTGCATAGTCATGATTATCAAAAATACACTCAATTATCTTTTTGAGAGATTTCAAATACACTACTTGCTCCCATTGATAATCCTAAGCAATCTTGGGTTGTCAGCCATCAGTCAGTATTCAGATAATCATGTTTTTTTGTACAAGATTTTCGCACTAAATATATTTCAATATTGGATAATTAGAGTTGTGGATGAGATATTTGACTTTGAGCATGATAGAATTTTTTATCCAAATAGACCTACTGTGCGAGGTGAAATTTCAATACAGTGGCTTGTTTATAGTTTATTTCTGGGTGCTTTCATATTCTGTGTCGTTTTTTACAATCAAATAAACACACTTTTGCCTGTATTACTTATTCTGAGCATGTATTGCGTTATCAATAAAAAATACGAAAAATTCCTCCTAGAACGGATTGGCTTTATAGCTACTAACCTAGTTAGTCTAATCAGCTCTGTGATTATTATTTCTAGTACTATTTATATGTGGTCACTCAATGGTGATGTTTTTAATGCACCCAACATCATCAAATACACTGCACTAACTATTTCAGGAACGTTGCTACTCGAATTCAGTCGAAAAATCAGTCGAAAAAATTCAGATAATTATATCAGCCACCTCGGTATCAATGCCTTTTGGAATATCATACTGATACTGTCGCTTGTGATTTGTCTGATGATAAAAACTCATTGGGCAATTGTGCTGGGAGCGTTGTCTATAATTCAAAGATTTGCATTCCCTCGACTGTTTCACAAGCATAAATATAGTATCATTCAGGGTTCGGTGTACTTGATATACGCGACCGCTCTCTGGCTATTCTCTTTATTTGTATGATAATAACTTCACAAAACATTACTGTCGATACACTTTCACAAGTTGGAGGGAAAGCAAAAAATCTAGCTATTCTTGGTGCAAACGGAATTAAAATATGTCCATTTGGGATTGTTACTGATAGTGAAATCTTTGATATTGATAATTTTAAAGAGCTTGTTTCTATTTTACAACTTCGCACTGGTCAGAAAGTAATTCTACGCTCGAGTGCAAATGTAGAAGATAGTTCAGAGTATTCCTTTGCAGGGCTGTTAACATCAAAAATTGTCGAGTGTAGTTTTGAGGCAATTGCCAAAGGAATAGAATATCTTCGTGAGAATACAATAACTCCAGATATACAAAAATATACTGAGTTCAAGTCTATAAAAACTGAAATAAAACTCAATATAATTATCCAGCCATATGAAAATTTTAGCGAGTCAGGAGTAGTTTTTTCTTCTAACCCGCAATGTCCAGAGACAGGTATTCTGATAAACGCAGCCAAAGGACAACCTGAAAATGTAGTAAATGGAAAAGGTTGCGAGACTATGCAAATTGGGTACTTTGAACAACCAAAGAAATCTGAGACTCTGACGAAAAGACAAGTACAAAAACTCCTCGATGCTATCAATACCATAAAACTCATCCTGCAAGATAATATGGATATTGAGTTTGGATTTCAAGGTCACAATCTTTTCATTCTACAAGCTAGACCAATCACGACTTTTAGCAAAAATAAGCGAGTACTTATTGACTCCTCAAATATCAAGGAAAACTACCCGAATCAGGTTTTACCTCTCACATATTCTATACTCCAGCAAATGTACAATGAGACGTATTTTGACTTATTACAGCATTCTGGTGTAAATCAAAAAACACTTTACCGACATAAAAGTCTGTTCCAAAATTTGTTGGTAAACTATAGGGGAAGTTTGTTTTACAACATGGGAAATTGGTATAAATTTAGCACTCTACTTCCTAGATCAAAGCAAAACAATGACTCTCTCAAATACATGATAACTGGCAAAACTCCTGATGATCTAATTCATTCACGAAATCATTCAATTTTTTCACAGCTAAAATACCTAGGGGTGGTTGCCAAAAAGCTAGTATATTTCAATAGCAGCATCAAAAAATACCAAAATCACATCCATCGATTCTTGGAAGTTTACCAATACACCAATTTCAGCAGATTTTCACTCATCTCATTACAGGAAATATGGCATGAGTTAGGCTCAATAATCGACCATGAAACCTATATAAACGCCGAGAATGATTTTCTGCTGATGTATTATCTGGATAAATTACGTAGATCAGTGGGTGATGAAAATAACATAGTGTCGATTTTACAGAGTATTTCAGACCAACAACAAATATCCTCCCATCAGGTAACTGAGTTAGTAAACATAAAAGCAAAAATAGTTGATATTGGAATGCCTGAAAACCCAGATGAAATTTATCTCAGCCCAAAGTATCGTGAAATCCGAGATGAAATAATTTTGTATATTCGTAGTTACAATGGCAGATTTCCACAAGAGCTCAATTTAGCAAACCAGGACACCTCACACCAAACGATCAAATCCGTCATAGATGTAATATTTGATACACATCATAAACAGAGCATCAACGCCCCCTTAAATAATTCCAAAAGCACAACTAAATATACTAAAAATCTAGGTAAATATCTAAAAAATCGAGAACAAAATAGATTGCTACGAGCTCAGGTTTTTTCAGTAATCAGAAAGTTATTTAGTGCAGTAGAATATCAATTAATACAAAATAATCATCTGAATGACAGTGGAGATATACAGTATTTGGCACACAATGAAATTTGGGATTATATAAATTTAAACTCCATAAACATCTCGCTCAAAGAGTTGGTAACATTGAGAAGAAAAGAATATTCAGCAACCTACCCACCAATTGTAAATTTTGGAACTACAGATTTTTTAGATTTTTATGAAGGTAAAGTGGGGCAACCACCTCAAGATATGAAACACACTCTTGATTCTTTGATCGTTGGTACGGGATGTTCCGAAGGAGAAGTTGAAGGTCAGGTCATACAGTATCAAAAAGACAAGGTGGTGGATTACTCAAACAAAATTATTATTTTCAAAAATATTGACCCAGGTATGGTGAGTCTTATTTCTCAAGCTAAAGGTATAATAATCGAAGAGGGTGGAATCCTATCTCATGGAGCTATCATCGCCAGAGAAATGAGAATACCTGCTATAATTGGTGTTCAAGGAGTTTCAAATAAAGTAAAAGATGGTCAGAATATTAGATTAAATGGTGGGGAAGGAAAAATACACTTGTTATGAAAAAAACCAACTCACTGAGTACTTTTCGGCGAGATTACTCTACTCTGGTTGCTACTATATACACAAAAGATCAAATCAATAACACATTCTTATCAAAGATTGCTAGGATCAACAGGTTGTATCTGTACTTGATAAACTGCAGGTGGAAATCTTTTAGTTCTCAGAGTTTTACGTGCTTGGCAATAATCAAAGATGGAATTGGCTATATAGGATATTTGGAGGGCATCACACCTGAGGATTATCATCAAGCTGTTCTCATTGGTAAAGATTGGCTTGCATCACACAACATAGTAGAGATTTATTTACCAGTTGATATTTCTCTGTGGGATCATCACCGTTTAGTTTCTCCAGATACAGCGAGTGGGAATACAATCGGGGGTACTTTTTATTTGGAACCAGCTAATCAAGATTTTTATGTAAATGAGTTTAGGAGCTGTGGACTGAGGAATTATGAACTGAGAGATTGCAAAAAAGTTGCGACATACTTCACTGCGTATCGGCAGAATTACAAATATATTGTTGAGAGCCTGAGTAAAAAAGTTCACTCTGATGGATACCAAGAATTTTCTATACAAGAAACACACAAATCACTACTACAGCTAAAGATTATATACAAAGTGTATCAATTATCTCGCAGATTGTTTTCAGGTCATCAGGGTTTTTATGATATCGGGTTTCTGGCCTTTGTATTTGCTCGTGGATTTTTGGATACAGATCAAACAAAGCAACAACTATATTGCATATTTCACAATACAAAAGTTATTGGGTTTTATACCTCACAAATGAGCATGATAGATACTAAAAAAAGTTATATAATTAAAACGATTGTCATCGATCCTGATTTCCAAAAAAGAGGTCTAACCTCATTAGTCATACATCATTCTCACAATCTAGCCCAAAAAATACATGCTGATCGAGTCTATTATGCAACGGTAAAATCAGACAATACAGTCAGCAAAATGGATCGAGAGAATCTTATTATGGGTTCAGAGTACGAACTATACTCTATCTAATGAAACCTATGTATATTCAGAGATTTGATCACCTCGTCATAGTCCAGCTCCCATAAGTCCTCCCAAATTATATACAGCATACTAGAGGAATTTGTTCCATTTATATATCCTTTGGAGATTGCATTCATGAGAGTTGGGATCTCTTTTACACTGAGGCTTTTTATCACTCGCAAAAATCCTGCGAGCATAATGCAAAAAGCAGCCATGGATGGTTCCTGACCTAGATAAAATGCTTGTAGTCCGAATTCATTTTCTGGACTAGTCCCAAAATTAGTTAAAAAGTGAAAAATGTCATGAGTTTTAGCCAGTCGATTACGTACTACTTTTAACAGATTATCTTCGATTGTAGGAGTAAAAAAACTTGTACTCAGTTCATTTTTATACATAAACTCGGCAAATCTATAACCAAACGTATTGGTGTTTAACGTCTGCAAATGAGCTAGAGAGATAGTATTAGTTAGTATTTCGTCATCTTTATATCTCTCATAGAATTGTACAAAATTTGGATTTGACCTCAATGTTAGCTCAGCTTTGTCTATCGATTTTTTGGGATATCTACTTATAAGAAAATCTACTATAGCGAACACTCTGGATGTGTCCTCTGGTTTTTTAGATAGATTATTTATCAACAATGAAAGGCGAATTATTGAGAATAATTTAACCATATATAATGGTGTTAATTTGGGATTTTATATCCTTTAGTTCTAGATTTTTTTGTTCTTCAGTGAGTTTTCCTTTAAATTTTACTGTGGGTATGATGTGACTCTTTGAGATTTGAAAACAGAGCACGGTTGCATTGTCTGTGGCTCGCCATATTTTTACAATTCCTGATTTCAGATCATGATCATCGAGCTTGTTTTTAGTTTTTTTGCCTTCATAAAAGATGATAAAATTATACCCCTCATTGATATCCTCGACAGCTTGCTCAATAGGTTTTTTGTCCCAGAGACTCAGCCATTTGTGAGATATGGCTCCAGTTATTCTGAGTATAATTCCATAGTTTGAATCCAAATATTTATGGGCTACAATATATCGAAAGGGTACAAACTTTGCAAAGGTACCAAAATCCATACTCAACAGTATTACAAACGGATCATGCCACGAAGGGTGATTAGATGTCATTATGATACCTCTTTTATTTAGTGTTTCTATAGGTATATACACTTTAGAACGGATGAGTATTTTTAGTGGGGACAAAAGAAAATATCCAAGTATCTGATAAAAACTATACATTCCTGATTTGTTTGCTGTTTTTTTGCTACCATATAGATGGTTGAGCATGTCTATACCTATATGACAAAAGAGCCCAATCGACCCTATAGATATGACAGTCCAAAAATTTAAACCTAATCCAAAACCAGCGTAGATCATTATAGCAAGTATACTGTCGCTTTGATCTAGTATATACTGCAAAACTGCCTGCCATCCCAAAACACTCTTCCCTGACTCGACTCCCATCCGCCGCTTAATAAAGCTATTCACTAATTCACCAATATTATAGAATACACCCAGAAAGAATCCGTACCAAGGAGTGGCTATCACATCTTGAATACCCAGTGAGTAATACATCAACACACCGATAAATCCTGATATGAGTGTGAGTATTATTGTGCCTCCCCAAGTTTTGTTTGAACCAAAGAGCCTCACTCTACCGATCTCCATACCAAAATCCACAGGTATAGTGATGAGGCGATACTTATCTACAAAAACACGTATAATTCCTGCAAACAAGAGCGGCATAACTAACATTAATCCGAGAATAAGCATTTCAAAGTTTTTGACATTATGATATAAAATATTCTATATTTGTTTTAGAAATTAGCACAATACTTTTTTTTAAATATGTTTCATTTATTCACAAAAGATTCCCAGTACGTAACTACTGTAAAGTACTATAAGCCAAAATATACCGTAGGAAAGTCACATGATGAAATGACTGAATCTGATGTTGAGGTCGTGAATGTAATACATGAAATAATTGAAAAGTGCCAGAAAACTGAGTACATGAACAAAGTGACTGAGATTATCTTTTTACATATTGTTGACCACGGCGATCTCAAATTTCAGATTCACATAAAAGGTAAAGAAGTCGTAGTAAAAACTCAGTGGGATCAGAGTGTATTTTCCACAATCACCATTTCTATCTACAGATACAACCTCGAGAACTTCAATCGATACATGGATGATGGAAATCTCACAAATGAAGAGCTTCATCGGACAATTCATGTACTAGCTGCACCTGCAATTGAGTCGTTTTATCACTCCGAAATGGTAAATAAACTCCACAACCCTGGCATTCTCAAATTAGATAAACTTCTCCACCTAGAACTAAAGAACCCAAATGGTTATGAATATATGGGAGTTCCTATGGACGGCAAAGTTACTGTCATGAATGTACTAGGTCAGTTTATTGTACTACGCGGCCATATTGGAGTCGCTCCAGTCAAATTTGAATGTGATGTCCCACAAGCTCTCGAATACTATAATCTATTAAAATACAAGTTACCAGCTGCAAAGACATTGATCGAAAAAAAGAATTTATTCCAAGAATATATGAACCTACGTGCTCGAACTGTAGTACAAAATCCAGAGTATCATCACCTAGACAACTAAATTCATCCAAATAATTAAATATATGGAAAAAATAACATCTCGAATAAACCAAGTAAACAAGATCTGGAGTAGGAGAATCCCAGCGACAAACAGAACCTTCTTGATCATAAATGCAGTCTTTCTAGTGTGTGCAGATATTTTTGTGATGATTAGTTCACCAAATTTGTTAGAGTTTTTGTATATTCTGTTTGGTGTATACGCAGTACAAGTAGCCCTTTATTTCATATACATATTACTATCCAAAAAACTCAGTGACACAAAAGTAACCAAGCTTGATAGGTTTGTTTTTGCCTTATTGATATTCAAGAATTTAGTATTTCTCCTCAATTTAATACCGCTTATACGATAGAAGGTTCATTCATATTGTATGTATCAGGGGTACCTTGGCTCATACTATATGCCATACTAACAGTGTTATAAGATGTTAACACTGGCTATTGGGATAGTTATGTTTCTCTGTATGGTAGACAAAAGCTATAATTCGTGGATTATTTAGTCGATGCCGTTTACTGTCTGGGATGAGATTAAATCCAAACTTACTGTCAGTGAAGTGATTGCTGACTATTTGCCTGTGCAGTCTGCTGGAGCTCAGTATCGCTGTTTGTGTCCCTTTCATGATGATAAAAAACCCTCCATGATGATCAATGATCCAAAGGGGATTTGGCACTGTTTTGTATGTGGAGCAGGTGGTGATATCTTTAAGTTTGTGTGCGATTATGAAAACATATCAAAGCGTCAGGTACTTGAAAAGTTAGCTAAAAAGTCTGGTGTGGCACTCCAAAGGCTTGAAAAAAAGTCATCCACCGACAGCGAAAACACCGTAGACACAATCACCGAATCAGAGTATGAGCAGGGCCTACATATTTTAGCTTGGACGACAACTGTGTATCACCAAGTACTCCTAAAAATCCTAGAAAATCGTGCACATCCAGTGACTCAGTATTGTTTGGAACGAAATATTTTACCCACTACCATTGCTCAATTTCAACTGGGTTATGCACCCAAGGGTGGTTTTTTGCTGAATTTGATGAAGCAGCACGGACTAGATATTTCTCTGGCAATCAAGATTGGAGTGATAAGACAAGCAGATTCAAACGAACCCCGAGATAAATTCACCGATAGATTGATGATCCCGATAAAAAGCCGACAAGGAAAAGTGGTAGGATTTACAGCAAGAAACTTTCCGTATGACACCTCTGAAAGACCAAAATACCTCAACAGTAGTCAGTCTCAGTGGTTTAACAAGAGTGAAATCTGGTTTGGTTGGGATATAGCTCGTAGTCACATAATTCAGGCAAAGCATGCTATTATCGTCGAGGGAAACATGGATGTAGTGGCTGGATTTCAACACGGAATCAGAACTACACTGGCTTCTCAAGGGACATCATTTACTCTGGATCAGCTCAAAATCCTCAAGCAAATTACCAAGTCGATCTGGGTAGCCTTTGACAATGATGAGGCTGGAATAAAAAGTGGTCTGAAGCTATTTGAGATGGGTGTGCAGCTCGGATTCAATGTAGAAAAAGTCTTGATTCCACTCGAGTTCAAGGACTTAGATGAGTATTTGCAGACAGGAAAAGCTGACATACAATCCGTGAATTATATTCAGTGGTATATTGATCATACACAAAACAAGCTTCAGAGTCGAGATTTAGCTATTCAAAAAAATGCTTTGTACGAAATACTTCGTCTGATTAAACCACTGGATCCGATTTCCCAACGTCAATATATTCAGCAGTTAGCATTGACGTGTGGTCTCGGTGCGAATGCTCTGGAAAAGGCTTTGGACGGTGTAGTATTAGATAATAAACTCACGAATGAACAACTAAAGTCAGGTGAAAATCTCCCAAATCTGACTATAGTTCGTAGGCAGTACACGGATATTTTGGTGGCTTGGCAATATATAGCATCGACTCAGTATGGTAAGCCCGAATCAGTTCTACACAAACAACTATTTGTCCTTCTTAAGAAGTTTTTGATTGATCTCCAGAGTTATGCAGATTTTGATGATTACCAAACCAAAGAAAAAGCAGTTCTGGATTTAGTCCGAGAGCAACAACCAACTGTGCAGCTACATATAGAAAATAATTTGAGAATCATCCTGCATTTCCTCGATCAGCACATCAATGAATTTCTCCTTGATGAAAATATAATAGATGTTTATTTGCAGATAAAGATGTCCCAGACAAAACAAAATTAATCTTGCAACCTACAATCACTTTAATTATTCATATTTATGAAGCTGTGGCAGAAAATAATAGTTGGTACGTTTTTGGGCTTGGTGGTTTCCATCGGTTTGTATTTTGGGTGTGTCAAATATAGATCTGCTAAAATTGTTAGAAAAAATGATTCGATTAATGTTGTGGGTTTACCACAGTTTTCTGCAACTGACCTCAGGGCGTTTGATGGTAGTGATGATTCAAAACCTATCTATATGGCAGTTGATGGTAAAGTATATGATGTCAGTAGCGGAAGAGAATTTTACAAAAAAGGTGGAGTGTATCACTATCTCGCAGGCAAGGACTCTACTGCAGATCTAAAGCCAGTAGGTACAGATATAATAACGAATAAATATCCTATTATAGGAACATTAAGTAATTAAAAACTAACAATAATCAACTTATGCAAAAACCATCACCTCAATCACTTACTCCAATCCTCATCTCAGCAATCACAGTGATAGTGTTAGCTGTTGGTGGGTTTTTTGTATATACTAGTGTTTTTACTAAATCTTCGCAACCACAAATCGTATCACAGAATACATCTCAAGCATTATCCACAAAAGCTGTTATCTCTGATATACCAAATAAAGAAGGATCAAACAGCACCCCAAATACAGAGTCTACTGCCACCACAGCATCCACAAATAGCTGTATAATAACGGTTTCTGGTCAAAAATACAATGTAGACGAACTCAGGGTTATACACGCTGGGGGGGACGTATTTAAATGTGGTACAGACATGACCGAATCATACAAAGATCAACACGGATCGAGTGTTCGCAGATTACAGCGGTATATCGTCAAATAACAATATCAATTTTTCTTTATATTTATACTTTTTACATTCGTTCTAAATATTCAAATAAAAACATCTCAGCAGCTAACAAAAGTGAAAAAAATATATATACTGGGTTTCAGTTGTTTTTGTGATCGCATGTTTGAGTTTCATGAATAGATTTTTTTCCACTATTTTTTATTTTTTTGTCTATAACTTTCACAAATTATTTGGTTATTTTGAATGAATTCACAACTAAGTTATCATAGACACTCTTTGCTAAAAAAAGTCTAAAGCATAAACAAAAGTCAGAATATTTTCAGGTAAATTTTTCTAAAAAAAACTCTATAATCTTGACACACATGTCAGAATGTGTCATTATTACGTTGCTCTATACAAATTTGCGTTGTTCTTCATCGGGAAATGCGATTCAACCAAATGTTTCTGAGTGATTTTTGTGTGCGTGAAAATCTATCTTATTTCTATTTTATTTTAATATTCATCTTTTTATTTATGCAACATAATTTTCGACAGGTACGTAAATATTTGTCAATCATAATTTCGACCTTTATGGTGTTGATTTCTGTGTTTTCAACGGTGTCAGCAAATGCAGCACCAAACATACTATGGGGCTGTGCCATAAACGAAACCCAATCAACTAACGATTCTTCTTTTGGATGTCCTCAAAAGGCTAGTTTAATCACTGGCCCATGGGTACTAGATAGTTGGGAGCAATATCATACTGACTGGCTATCAAAATTTATTTTGCCACAAAATCAGTCAAAAACTCCATTTATCTACAGCTATATCATTGCTGGTCAGGCTCGTCGTGATCTTGGGCTTCAGGACTGCAATGTAAACTACTGGTGGTCATTGTGTTTCAAGGGTGCTAGTTATTTGCGTTCAAATCGTGGAAATGTCATCCAAGGGTACAAGGCAATGGCGACTCAAATAAAAAGGCAAATGCCCAATCGTAAAGTTATGATTCAGGTAGAGCCAGATTTTTATCAATATGCCAGCGGAAATAATCAACAGGGTGGAAAATTGTCTTTTTCAGAGGCTTACGGTGTGATGAATGAAATTACCGACGCAATTAAATCTATTTTGCCAAACGCTGAACTGGTTATGGATGTTTCACCTTGGACAAACGACCTCAGTGGTTGGAGTAGAGGATTTAGAAACTTTTCATACTCAGGTATTGTTGGTAAGTGGTTTGATGCATGGTCAAAAGTAGATGGAAAAAGCTATGGTGATATGTCAAATCAAACTGGTCATTCACTCATTGTAAATACAGCTCATGGAGTCGGAGGCAGTCTGAATTGGTACAATCGCAGTTGGGAATTTACTCAGTCAGGGGTAGCAGGTGTTATACAATCATCTCAATCAAGACAAGAATACGACAATTTTCTGAATAGATAGTTATATATTTATATTCATTCATACTTATTCATATTTGTTGATATACTAATAATTGTTCTTCAGGATGTATAGAGCACATATCACAATTCACGCACATAAATCAAATTATTCATAGTAGATTATTATCTTGCTTTATCAATTATTCTTAATTAACTATATTCCGCCTTCGGGCGGGTTGCTTTTTGTTCTAGTATTTCTATTTATTTTCACCCGCAAACATCGTTAGACTAGCAAAACCAATACCATATAGCCATTTGTTTGAAATATACGTATGAAGAAAATAATTGAGAGCAAGTGTAACCTTTGTTCTGATGGTGATTTGACTACCCCTATATTTTTTATAGAGATACTTTGTGTACATCATTTTACCTTGTATTTCTGTGTCTGCTAGAGATTTCTTGTTTTCATCAACGTCACGATACATATAACTTTGCGAGTAGGCGACATATTGAACATCATTGAAATTATTTTTTTGGTACAAACGATAACTGTATTCAAAGTTAAATAGTAAATCCTCTCTTTTGTGTGAAACCATTCCTGCACTTTTATTATTTGTCTCATATATCTTTGCTCCATAACCAAGTCTATCATCAAAGCGAATAGCGTATTTTTCGATAACTTCTCTCAAATATACTGTGTTCCAACTCCAAATAAAACTCGAGTAGCCGAGACTTGGTAGTGTGATTGGACTGGGAATTCTCTTACGGATTTGCCTTTTGGAGTTATACGATTCACGAATCTCGGAAAAAAATATAGTTGGTTGTGAGCTGTGTGTGTTCTCTATGACTGTTTTGATGTTGTTGAGATGGTCAGGCAGTACCCAATCGTCTGAATCAATAAACTGCAAATATACGCCCATTGCGTTTTGAATACCAGTGTTTCTAGCTACACTCACACCGCTGTTTGGTATCTCAATGTAGTGAAATCGATCGTCGTCTCCGCAGAGCATATCAAAAATGTGCTTACATTGGCTGGATTGATTCTGAATATTTTCTGTGAGGGTGTGGTCAAATGTAAACTTTCTACCAATATCTTGATCTTTGTACCATTCATCGTGTGAATTTCCCGGACTGCCATCATTTACTAGTAAAGCTTCGAAATTGTTGTATGATTGGTTCAGTAGTGACTCTAGGCATTGCTCCAAAAAGCGTTCTGTTTGATAAACTGGTACGATAATTGAAAAAAACGGTGTCTCACTCATAACAATTTTTATTTAACAGTTTCATTTTTGACTTTACCTCTATTGTATCTCTGTAAATGTCTCGTAGTGATCTAAAGTCTGGTAGGTTAGGCGATCGCTAGAATACAACAGTCTGTCACTGCCTCGATGCCCACAGTGGTAGTTGATATCAGCTTCGTACCATTTTCTCCCCGGCTTAGTAGGTAGTTTACCATCAAAGTTACTAAAATAATCACCTCCAATTGCTGAATCATCGCTAATTTGGCAGACATTCTCTCCTTTGTCCCAGCCTCTTTTTGCAGCTTCAGCTTTGGTGATGTAATAGTCGGGTAGTTTACCGTTTTCTTTTACGTATTGAGCCACTATTTTAGGGTTTGTAGATGGTTGTTGTGGCTGCGGCGAATCTTTTTTAGTATTATTTGCTTGAGAACGTGGATTGGACTGATTGTTTTTGGACTGACTATTTTGGTTTTGGTTGGAACTTTTATCATTGCTAACTGTTTGATTTTGATCTATTGTAGACTGAATGATGGAGCGAGTTTTCTCAAATCCTACAACCCAGACTATACCTGAGCAGAGGAAAAGACAAACTAATCCCAAAATAATATATTTGTATATGGTGTTTCGCCTCATATATGATTGTTTATTCGATTATTATCCCTTCATTTACTATCTCTTCATCTTTATGCCGAGCATACCAAAAATACCTCGTGTCACCTCAGTAACCAATGATTTGCCGACTTGTCTGACCATCGTGTTTTTTGATAGGTCTTCGATAAAATTTGAGTCGTCTTTTTTGGATTCTGAAGGTGATTCTTGGGTTTTTTGATTATTTGATTGCTCAGTTGGCTGATTGGTTTGGGTTTGTTGTGCGGCAGTTTCTATCTTGCGCTTGAGCATTTCCGAGGCACTATCTCTATCTATCACTTCATTATATTTGCTAGCAATTTCGGATTTGGATACTATAGCATCTAATTCGCCGTCTGTGATGGTGTCCATACGTGTTTCTGGTGCACACATCATGCAGTGAACTAGTGGGGTAGGGTTTCCTTTTTCATTGAGAACGGTGATAATTGCCTCTCCCATACCAAGTGTCGTGAGAAGCTCATCAACGGTATAAAAATCTGTGAGAGGATAGTTTTGGGAGGCGACCTTTATGGCTTTGCGATCGATAGCTGTAAAAGCTCGAAGTGCGTGCTGGATTTTGAGACCGAGTTGACCCAAAATGCTAGCTGGAATATCCATTGGGTTTTGAGTAATAAAATAAATACCAACACCTTTTGAACGGATGAGCTTGATGATAGTTTCCATCTGGTTGAGGAGTGTTTGGCTAGCCTGATCAAACATCAAATGAGCTTCATCGATAAAAATACACAACTTTGGTTTGATTACGTCTCCTTCTTCTGGGAGTTTCTCGTATAGTTCACCGAGTAGGCTCATCATAAAAGTAGAAAAGAGTTTTGGCTTGGTTTGCATGTCAGTAAGCCTCAAAACATTCACATACCCTTTGCCATCCTTGGTGCGAATCAAATCCTCAATCTCAAAGGACTTTTCTCCAAAAATTAATTCAGCTCCCTGCTGTTCTAGCTCGATAATCTTTCGTATGATAGTGCCAGTTGATGCTGTGCTGATGGATCCATAATCTTTTTCAACTTCATCCTTACCTTCGTTTGTTACGTATTGGACAGCCTGTTTGAAATCCTTGAGATCTAGTAGTGGAAGCTTGTTATCATCGCAGTATTTGAAAATCAGGGAAACCACGCCGCCTTGAGTATCATTGAGCTCCAATATCTTTGAAAATAACACTGGTCCAAACTCTGTCAGTGTAGCCCTCATTCGAGCACCTTTTTCGCCCGAAATAGTCACAAACTCAACTGGAAGAGCGGCAGTAGTCCAAGGTAGCCCAATTTTTGTGTGTCGGTCAGTGATCTTTGGGTTTTCTACTCCGGGTTGTGATATACCGCTCAAATCCCCTTTAATATCCATGATGAGGGTAGGGACTCCATTTTTTGACAGCTCCTCTACGACTTTTTGGAGGGTTTTGGTTTTTCCTGTTCCCGTAGCTCCAGCTATGAGACCGTGGCGATTCATGGTAGAAAGTGGTGCTTTGACAAATGTTCCTTTGACTACTGATCCATCCAAAACTGCGCCTCCAAGTGTGATGCTCCCAGCTGAAAAAGTGTATCCTGCATTGATTGCCTCTATAAATTTAGTTGTGTCCGACATACACTCTAAACTCCTATTATATGAATTCTTTTGTCAATTCCTTAGTTACAACTTTGCCACTTCGTAAGTATTTCGTAGGCATTATTAAATCCTCTGTAGCTCAGGTAGTTCATGACTTTGCGTTTGGTTTTGTCGTCTAAGTTTGTCCAATCAGTGATTTGGTATTTTCGCTGGATGACGAGTTTTATGTTTGGGTCGATATCTGATGAAAGGTCGCCTAGGGAAATATCGATCATATCTTGTGAAATCCCTTTTTGAGTGAGTTTTTGGATGAGCCACTGTCTGCCTTTTTGGGTTCTGTTTACCTCTACAAAGTTTTCTGCAAGCCGCTGATCATTGAGAAATTTGGAGGTTTTGAGATGGTTGATAACATGATTTATATCGACATCATCGTAGTTTCTGAGTTTGCCTTTTTGCCTGAGCTGGTATTCACTATAGTCACGTTTACTGAGGATGTTCAGGAAATACTTGAGGCAGAGTTCAGCCTGAGTGTGAGTTGTGTCCATGGATGGAATGACTTTTTGACAAAAGCTAGTATCAGTCAATATTCTACGTCTATGGAAGAGGTTTCAGCCCAAACTATCAAATTTAATCACATTCATAAGCGGTTTATGGTTTTGTATGATCTCACCGATATGAGGCAGGTTTGGAAGGCTGTCGCCCGAGACTGGAAAGTTGTCTACAAAACTAAGCTCCCAAAGCGGTTCAAAGCTCACCCTGAAATCTGGCAGGAGCTCAATAGCTGGATAGAGGGGCGAATATTGGGTTTTGTGCTCAGCGGCGGCGAAGATGTGATGTATTACAATAAAGCGGATTTACAAGCACGGGGCTGGGATGATAAAATCCTCAAAATACTATACCCGAATCCAGACAAAAAAGTATATTTGGGTCGGGGTCGATATGCTTATTATTACCATGGAACTCGCCTAGGTGAACTAGAGGATAGTGAAGAATTTATCGAATATATCGCAAACAAGCTAGAGCGAAAACGAAAAAGAGAATCAGCAAGACTGGCTAAACTAGATAAACCAAACGTGAGATCTACAGGCTTTGGTAGCGAGTGGGTGAGGTGATTCATAGCCTATATGTTGAGGGATATTCTTGCTAAAAAGTAAGAAAGAAATTATTTGTGCTTGTAACATGTTCCTCAATAAAAAACTCCTGACCGAGGCGGATATTAGAACCAAATTTATTCTACCAGCACTCATAAAAACTGGTTGGGATAGCCATTTTCAAATACTTGAAGAAAAGTACTTTACTGCTGGAGAAATCAAAGTTAAAGGAAAAAAAACCAAACGTGAAAAAGGTAAAAAAGCTGATTATATATTGTTTTATAAGCCCAGATTACCATTGGCAATAGTCGAAGCCAAAGATAATAATTTTCAAATTAGTGATGGCATGCAACAGGCTTTGGAATATGGGGAAATTCTTGATATTCCTTTTATTTTCACATCAAACGGTGATGGTTTTTGTTTTCATAATCGTTTCACTGGGAAAGAAAAAATTATTAATCTCAATGATTTCCCGAGTCCTCATCAACTTTGGAGATTGTACAAAGAGCACAAAGGCATTGGAATAGATGAAGAGCTGTTAATTTTACAGGAATATCACACAGGACAGGGCGTCAATGATCCAAGATATTATCAGCGAGTTGCAATTAACAGAATTATCGAAGCTATAGCTAATAATCAAAAACGTCTTCTGCTCGTAATGGCAACAGGTACAGGTAAAACCTATACTGCGTTTCAAATTATTCATAGGCTTTGGAAATCTCAAAAAGCTAAAAGAATATTATTTCTTGCTGACAGAACCTCACTCATAAGTCAGACGAGAAAAGGAGATTTTAAGCACTTTGG
>JAYWFX010000074.1:0-19388 GCA_043778575.1 bacterium
AATTTGCAGCATCAGCGGTATCTTCATTTCTTTTTATCCATGCAATGGGTTTCATCAACTCTATCACTATAGTTTCTATCTTTTGTTTCCAAGTGGTAGCGGATGTCTCCTCAATCTGTTTCATTAATTGGGGTATTATCAAATCAATCTGATCGAACCAACACTCAGGATTAGGAACAAAATCATCCACGATAGTGTTGCCGTTTTCATGATATTTGCGACCACTGTACGGACGAGATTCTCCTCTCATATCTGATACTTGTGATGATTCGTGCATACAAATCTAGGACAGCATGTTATCGAGAGTGTGTCAAAACAGTGGTTTATTTGATAGTTGGTGCGGATGTGGCTTGGTTGTTTACTTGCTGTTGTATACTGGGTTTTTCATCCAGTTGATAGATGGCTATGTTTTTTGAGTTCTGTTGCAGGCGAACCAGCTTAAAATTCATTTCCCCGTCTGAATAGCCAGAAATTCCCCCAGCGTCATCTACTTTCATGATTACAATATGCCCAGCTGTCTGGTGATGTGTCCATCCCTCTGCTCTGGTTTCCTCATTTGGCTGAATAATGAGCATCATTCCCTGTAGATCGCTGGGATTTTTGATATCTTTTAGATCGACTCTATGCCAGTTTGCTCGACCTTCTTTGATCTCATTTTCTAGAAATGGCTGAAATTGCACTGGATCTACATTTGGGTCTTTCCCATCAATTTTGCTCCACCCTTCTTTCATACTGTGTTTCAAAGTGCTAATATTGAGATCCTTTAGTGTGTCCAGAACATCAGCTACGTGTGGGTGACAAAATGCCTGATTTTTTAGACCGTCGTCTACCATACCTTTTGCAACTTCTGGATTGGTGGTTCCATATGTGCTCCCATCAACCGCTTCTTTGTATCCCATGTCGGCGATGGTGTTTGCAACTGCTTTGCTCTCTGGTGAGAGATTGAGTTTGCCATAAATTCCGTCGATTTTTGACTCTTTTGTGGATATTGTCGAAGTGTTTTGAATGATTGGCTGAGAATCTTTTGTAGCTAAGTGACTCAAATCTGCTGAAGCTATACTCTGTGAACCACTCATCACAGTTGAAGCAGAAAGTGCTACACTAAACAAAGACTTGATAGCTACAGGCCCTAAGCTAAATTTTTTCAAAGTATCTCTATGCCCCTTTACAAAATTAAAAAAGCTTTTTTTCGCCGCCTCCAAACTGTTTGACTGGTGAGGTTGATCTTGATTTTTGATTTGTTGTAAATGAGGAGTATTTTTAGGTGTATATGCACCATTCATACTATTTTTTGTTTAGGTTTATGCTCACTGGCCTTTTGCTAACTTACTCTAGAAAAGGCTTTTTGCCAAGCAAATCTGATCTAAATCGACTATACTACTATTTCATGACGGTCAGAATGATACCGCTGGATATTAGTCCGATCAAAAAGTATAACCCGTTTATGAAAGTTAGCTTTTTAGTTTTGTTCTCATATGCATTTAAAATAATCAGCGTTGGTAGTGAAAAGCCAAGCCAGACTTGAAATCCAAGCATCGCACCCACAACTGCGGTTGGTTGTGAAAGTCTTAGCATGGTGATAAAGTTAGCAAAGATAGTATTTAAAACTAAAAGAAATACAAATGCTATAGCATATGGAGCGAAAGATGATCCCCACTTTGGGTTGGTTGCCAGTTGTTCTTTTGTTGTTTCTTGGGCAGAGATGTACTGCTTTTCAAGAACAGTAAAATATACAGCACCAAAAATATAAAACACGATAGTTGCGATGAAGATTGCTAAATAGTTAAGAGTCATAATGGTTTTCTACTCATTTTAAATTGAGAACATTTGTCAATCAACTTGTTTTACTCAGAGCAATGGAGTATTTTGATAGTCTATATAAAGTGGATTGTTGAGGTTAACCCAAATGCAAAGAGTCTCGGAATTCATATCAGGAGCAATTTATCTATTTTGGTTTTTGAAGTGCCTCGAGATCAAGCTCTGCTAAGACTTTTTCAGCCCTGCTGTTTTTTACCGTATCGCTTTGTGAAGTAATCTGTAAGGCTAAGCTTGCTTCTTGTGCAATTAATTCTCCTCCTTGATTTGTAATATGATCACAATTACCTGTCAGTAAGTGAGTTGGATGTTTTGCTTGGCATGTTGCTACATTATTGTTATGTTGTCTTATTTGCACTTTTAGACCTTCCCGTTGAACTTCTAAATTTTGTAACACTAGTTGTTTGCTTAGGATTCTGTCATTTAGGCTACTAATTTGGGTTTTCAGTTGATCTATTCGAGCTGTATTTATTTTTGCTGGAGCTGTTTTGGTTTCTGCTGGGGTATTGCTAGTTCCTTGGGGGGTAGTGCTGTTGCATCCCGGTGCCAGCCATGATGTGTAAACAAGCAATACTCCCAAACCCAAACAGCGAGCAAGTCTATTTTGTAAAATATATGTATTTGGTAAATGTTCTGACATACTTCGGTCTGCTGATTATTATCTATCTTGTCAAAAATATCCTACTAATTGGTACTTTCTGGTGTGATTATTTTGTAATTCAGTTGGGTCGATTTTGAATATATAATACTTTGGATAATATTGCTGAAGTTGCTAATGAAATCATAATAACTATTGGCATTAAGAATTAACTTACCCTTCAAAAGTCCTGAGATATTCGTCTAAATTCTCATCATATTGCTCGAGGAGAAAGTTTAGGAATTTGCTTGGATTTTCGACTGGGGAGTTTTCCAAGGCTTCTAGGTATTTGAGTCTGTTGATTGGTAGTATATCAATCGGGGGGAGTCCGTGCTGCATCAGAATTGTGTTCATAATCAGTCTACAGCTTCGACCGTTTCCGTCTGTAAATGGATGGACTTTGACTGTTTTTAGATGGAGTTCACAGGCGACTCTCAGGATATTTGCAGGTGTGTCAAATACTTGAGCATTTAGCCAACCAAAAATCTGATTCATCAAAAAATCAACCTTGAGTGGGTTTGGAAAAATCGTCATACTTCCAGAAATTCTTACGGGTACAGATCGATATTTGACTGCATTCGCCTCGTCGATGTTTTTGAGGATATAGCTGTGGATTTTGAGAAAGTTGTCTTGGCTCAATAATTTCACATCTGAGTTCACCAGGTTTTCTATAATCCAATCCCAAGCATTTGCATGATTTTGAGCTTCATAGATTTCACGTAGATTTTTGCCTGCGATGCTTTGGTTTTCATTGATTACCATCGAGGTCTCAATTAAACTCAGGGTGTTTCCCTCGATACTGTTACTGGTGTAGGTGAGTTCAGTTCGAAGCCA
Organism: bacterium; assembly: GCA_043778575.1. Classification (GTDB taxonomy): domain Bacteria; phylum Patescibacteriota; class JACMRA01; order JACMRA01; family JACMRA01; genus JAYWFX01. Next base: position 3,287 of record JAYWFX010000074.1, read on the forward strand.
TGGATATAAAGTGAGTTCCCAATTTTGCTGTGAATTGAGCGTGATTAATTTAGATTTAATTGAGCTGAGAGTTTGGTCTATATTCATCCTAACAACCTCTTCAAATACTAGACAACTGTCAAACCTGAGAAGCAGATCTAAACTATCTCAACTCTCAGCAGACTTCTTTTCTACCACCTCGACATCTATCACATTTGTCTGTTCTTTTTTATCAAAAATTTTTACTGGGTCTGGATTGATGATAATTGCCAGTGCTGTATAGACGATAATCGCTGGAAAAATACCAAAAAACAGACCAGCTAGAAACAGCACCCTGACGATCTTTGGGTTGATATTGAGATAATTTGCTAATCCTCCACACACACCAGTGATGATCTTTGAGGTATTTGAGCGGTAGAGTTTCTTCATGTTCTCAAGCTGTCAGATCTAGTTTAAAATGTCAATCTTTGAGCTGGTAGAAACGTGACCCCAGTGAGTCTGCAGATGTTTACCAAAACTGTTTTTTCTCGGTGGTATGACCAAATATAGCAACACACTAAAAAATACAAAACTACTAAAGACTAAACCATAACGAAAATATTGCTGCGGTTGGTATTCGATCCTGAGTGTAACTTTTTCTCCTGAGTCTAGGCAAATTTGTGAGGTGGTGCATAGTTTTGAGGAGTCCATCGCCCACATATTGGTAGAGCTCAGTGTCTTGGAGTGAAATTCGCTTGGCACCAGCCGATCGTTGATAAACAGTCTCCACGTAGGATCAAACTGTGAATTGAGTAGAATTTGTTTGTTAGGCTGATAGATGAAACTATTTTTGATTTTTAGATCTGGGGTTTCGGTGTCAAAGGTGAGGTTTTCGAATTGTTGATTTGGTTCGTTTACCAGGTTTCGAGTCAGAAAAACAGAATTATCAATACGTGGAATCCCAATGAGCTGAACTGAATCAAATGCTGTGGTAGTAGTAAGGCGATTGTTGGCTATACCGTACAGACCAAAAGTCACTTTTGTAGAACCGTTGGGTACATTGATAATTTTATTAAACGGAGTCCAATCTGTGGATGGTTGTTTGATGTCTTGAAAATCCTTGTAGGTCGTGCTATTAATATCATTGAAGGTTACATAATATCCCATTTGTAGTGCATTTGTCCTGTATTTCATGCCGAGGACGAGCTGTTCGATATTTTTTTCTATGGTTTGGGTTTGACTCGTACAGGCGAGGTGATTTCCAGTTACGAGCTCCAAATAGGGGTTAGATTTTTCTACTCCACGGTTCATATATATCTGGGGATTGTTGTCGTGGTTACTGCAGTCAGAGACTTGTTCTTTCCAAAGCTGGTCGGTAAATTCTTCATTTTGAATGATATTCCTCATCTTAAAAAATGGCACATACTCAAAGTTTGCATTGGTCTGATCAACTACAATCTCCTGAAAATCTGGTCGAACAACAGGCAGCCTATATCGTAATTCGTTGTCAATTTGTATAACTGTCACATCGTCGTAGCTGACCGAATTTCCCTCTGGGACACCGTCGGCGTATAGGGTGATTTCGAGTTTTGAGTTGTCTACAGAATTGGTAAAAAATCGTGAATAGCTATTCCAGTTGGTGTTGGAGTTTTCTATAGATTCTTTAGTGTTTTTATTTTCATCAGTGTCGAGTAATTGGCTAAACGACAGATTGTATCCAGCGACTGAATTGGGTTTTTCTAGTTTGTATTTGAGTTTAAATAGGTAGTTTTGCCCTTGTTGAATATTGATTATTTGCTGGGTGCAGGCGATGTGGTTTTTTGCAGAAAGCTTGAGAGAACGATCACTATTAGCTCCGTAGTTGTTTATATTCATTTGAATATCCGCCCGATCATCATAGTTGAAGCAGTCACCAACCTGAGGCTCCCATGACCCCTCCTCAAAACCAGACTTACTCACTATATTTTGATTATCTGTGGAAAAAACTTCGATAGGATTTCGCTCTGTATATACGCCAATCGTGTCAGATCCACGCTTTAGTGCAGTATACTCACCATTGTAGCTGATATAATACTCTCGAGTCGGATCAATCAAAATAGTCTTCAAAATCGTTGTTTTGCTATCTTTTATAGAGTTGTTTGCAACCCCATCCAAAAAGGATCCGCGAGAATCTTGTAGAGTTAGGCTCAGGGTTCGATCGGTTAGCTCATAGTTTATACGACGCTGGTTTTTACTGACAAATGCTTTGGTGTAGGACGAGCTATTTATATTTGAGCTGATGATATTTTTCTCGAGATTGATATTGTTTATAGTGATTTGACTGTAGGGATCCATGATAAACGAGGTGTGCTCAGTTTCTATCTGGTTTGCATTTGCCTCGTCAGCTTGTACGGTGATAAGTGGATGATCGTATTTGAGTGTGTTTGCGATAAAATTGTATTTATTTTCTAGGTTATTGAGGTTGTCGAGTGCAATGGTGTTTCCTGTGTGAGTCGAGCTACTGTACTGCCAATGGCTGTTTTCATAAATAGTTATCGCATTATTTGGTGGAGTAATTCTTTTGAGGTAGGAAATTTGATCAAGTTTGGTGGTAAAAGCATCTCGATTTTTGCCATAATATTTGTAAAAGTCATCACTATTTGCAAAGTCTTGTGACGGAACAACCACATATTTTACTCCGACAGTGTTGATATAATCCTCAAAGAAATTGTACCCAAAAAACTTGAGCATTTCCTCAGGCTTACTATAGTCTACATCTTTTAGGTTATTGGCTTTTTGCAGATCATTAAAGTTTTTGCTCAGAACTTCGGAGAAACTGATTTTTGGGTGAAGTGCGGTGTTTGTAGCCCAGCGGGGTTCACGGGGTATCCAAAGTGTACGATAAAAGTAGTTTTCTGACTCGAGTTTTTTGTTGAAATCTTTGTAGACTTGGGGCACTGTACGCTCATCGATGAGTCCGCCAACTGTTCGTGAAGTGTAGGGCACGATATTTGCCAGCATTACGACAGCCAGAATCCAAGTGACTGATATTGACACGACTTGTTTCCAGATCTTTTTGATAGGCAGATTGTCGAGGGCTGTGATACTGATTGAGGATAGGACTGTGTAGGCAAAAATAGTAAAAAAGTAAAATTTTGAAGCTTCACGAAAAGCCTTGAAACCGGGGAAATATTTAAATAGCCATGGATAGAGTTGTGGAAAGGGCTCGTCAACTTGTTTCGTCAGTAAGATACCGATGAGTGAAATAATCAGCAGAAACAACCCAATGCGATATCGTTTTTCGATTCCTGTTCGAACTAATCCAAAACCGCACACCAGTGGTAGTACCCAAAAAAACCATGGTATAGACTGAATCTGAAACCACTCGATGTATTCTCCGCTCCAAAATGGGTGAAAAATAGTCACTGCCGCTCGAAAACTCCAAAACTTGTTACCAAACAGACCTCGCTGAAGCACATCAGATCCGATACCACCTTTGTTTACGATAAACGGTGCAATCCAAAATACATTGAGTAGTATCAGTTGTACCCAAAACACTATATTTATTTTCCAGAAGCTCCACTTGGTTTTTAGATTCAATAGTGTGTAGATGAGCAATATTACCACCATGATATACAGGCTCCTGACATCTAGATATCCACACACAGCAGTGCATAGTGAGGCTGCTACAGCTAATTTTATAGAGTGTTTTTTGAGAGATCGTGCGTATAAAATAAACCCAAACGTACCAAAAACAAAGGCTTCGTTGAGGAGCAGGTGACCTTGGGTGATAATTGCTAAAAAATATGAGTTAAATGAGAAAACCAACGATCCTATAAACGCACCGCTACGATTGCTGCCAAATTCTCTAGCAAGGTAATACCCAGCAGCTGGCGCCAGAAACACAATCGGCCAAAAGACAAATAATTTTTCAGAGACATCGTAACCCAAGCCAAATTGATTCAGTAGCCCAATAAGAAAATACAATGGTGACCTCCAAATAGTGCTGTCTGCCGTGCCTAGATTTACTCGATCCACCCATACACTGAGATTGAGGTATTCATCCAGAGTTTTAGGGAAATAATAATACCAATCCGAGCTGGTAAATATATTAAATGACAAAAAGTTCCCAAAAGTAATACAGGAAAACAGTGTACTGAGAATCAATAACCATTCCTTTGTAATCCAATCAGCGAGTTTTTTATAGATCATAGAGTCGTGTTTACATTCGTACTAGGATTTTTTGAGGTTTTTTGGAGACCCGATGAGATATCCCGTACCACCAGCAATGAGTTTCACTGACATGTATATGATAAATGCTAGAAACAATCGAGGGTTTGTGACAAGTTTCCCATAGAACTTTTTGTAGCTAGAGCGAAGGAGTTTTACGTGGTTGTTTTTTTCACCGAGAGATTTTCTACTAGCGTTCTTTTTCATATAATTCCCCATAGTTCTACCATAATAAAAAAACTTTTTCCATACATCACCGATATTTTTTGGTTCTCCAAGATGATCCTCTATAGCCTCAGTATATGACCAAGTGTATCCCAAATCCATCATGCGATTATGTAGATCAAAGTCCTCATTTGCAACCAAGTTTTCATCAAACCCACCAACTTTGTCGAAAGCAATTCTAGTAAAAAATCTGACAGCCACCACCTCATCGTCATAGCGATAACTCTCCCTTTCGAGATACCGGACTTTTGCCCATATACTATCACCTACACTTCGATTGTGAATTGCTACTGCATCAAATCCCTCGTGAATTTTTTGGACACATTTTTGTATCACATCAGACTGCAATCTAAACTCGGCTCCAATTCGATAGATGAGTTCGCCTTTTGATTGTGAGAACCCATAATTAAACTGGGTACTGCGTTCTGGTCCGAGTTGAAAAACTTGATTTGTGTATTGTTTAGCTATTTCAAAGGTTCCATCGGTTGAAAAGTTGTCTATGATGATGAGCTCCCAGTTTGTGTAGGTTTGTTTTTTTAGGCTTTCTAGGGATTCTCGAATATATTCACTATTATTTTTGCAGGCTATGATAACCGACACCAATGGCTTAGAGCTGGCTGATTGAGATAATTGATCGCCTAATTTAGATTTTAGAGACATATTTGTGGTAGGTAAAGATTATTGCACCTATTCCAAACTGGAAGCTTTTGAGGAAAATAAGATACGTAAAGGCTATTGGGTGAGTGAGGGCGAGTAGGGGTTTGGAGAAAAATAATCCATAACGGTATATTGGGCTGATTTCATTTTGGACACCGATAGAATAGTTTTTGAGTTGTTGTGCGTAGTATATTTTTTTGTGGATAGATTTGAAAAAGCCAATATTTTCTTCGTGGTGATAGAGTGGTTGGTGGAGATGGATAATGACACCATCATTTGCTTTGAAGCGTCTATCAAGATCCCAATCCTCGCCGCTAGACATTTCAGAGTTAAATCCGCCCAAATCCATGAATTGTGTTTTTGGGAATACTCTAGCAGCAGATATGAGATCATTTCCATCATAGTAGTGTTTTTCTAGGTTGAGAGCACGACAAAACAGTGTATTTCCCGGGATTCGCTCAGGCAGTACCATGGCTGTATTTGGAATCAAGTTTGCGACAATTTCTCCTAGCAAATGATCACTAAACTCCATATCGGCATCGATAAAACAAATATATTTACCACTAGCTAGCTTCGCTCCTTGGTTTCGCTGACTCGATCGTTCGGGCCCAATGATATCTAGTCGCACAGGGAATTGTCTGGTGATTTCTCTGGTTGCATCAGTGGTATTTGGGTTGTCAATCACGATTATCTCAATCTCTTTGGGGTCAAAGCTTGGTTGTTTTAGGATAGAATTCAATACACGAGCGATATTTTCCTCTTCATTTTTGGTTGGTATTATTATCGAAAGGAGCATTATTATAGTTTTTTGAGTACGTCTTGGAGGTCTGTATAGCTTTGTTCAAAGGTGACTTTTTTTGATTGCGATAGAGCGTTTTGGCATAGTGAGTCATATTGTTTTGTATCATTGGTGAATATATTGTATAAAGATGCCAGTGAATCTGCTAGAGATTGTGGGTCTGGTCTACACACATAACCACCTCCGAATGTTGTTGCGTCGCGTAGTCCATCCACATCATATGTGATAGTCGGTGTAGCCATGCTATGAGCCTCCGTGACGATTAGCCCCCAACCCTCTTTGACACTCGTTGAGCAGAGTACAGATGCTTGTTTCATATATTCAAGTTTTTCTTCATCACTCACTCTCCCCAAAAAATGTATTTTTTCTTCACAACCTGATCTTCTAGCTAATTTTCTTAATTCTCCTTGGTCACCGCCTCCACTCATCCATAGAATAGTCTCAGGAAAGTTTTGGTTAAAAAGTACAAAGGCTCGAATCATATCTGCAGGTCGTTTCATAGCTCTGAGCGAAGAGTGAAACATCACGGTAAAAACCTGTTGCTTATCGTGGTGATTGTATATTTGCAGGGGTTTGTGGGTGAGACCAAGTGAAATTACCGAGATGTTTTTGGGGCTAAATCCGTATCGAACGAGATCATTTTTAGTGCTTTGAGAAACGACTATCACAGGGGTACGAAACCTAGACTCTAGCCAAGTGTAGAGAGGCTCCAGCATAAAACCAATCAAACTCAGTGGAAATATCATCTCATACAGCCAAATTTCTCTGGCTAGTTGGTGATAAAATAAAAGAGTTTTTTCCCTATCAGAGTACAGCTTTGTGAGATAGGGCAGTGTGTTGATTTGCTCGATAATAATGTCGTAGTTTCCTTTGAGATGTTTTCTATAGTACCACCATGCACTACAATAATGAGTCAGACTGTTGTTTCCAACTCGGATTATGTCGACTCCGTTCAGTGTTTGCTTGGGTTGGCTATTTGGATAGCGTGCTGTCAATAGTGTGACGGTATTTCCGTCTTTTACCAGTTGTTTTGCTAGTTCATGAGTGACGATTTCAGCCCCGCCCGACTTTGGATGATTGATATCTTTCCAGCTAAACATTAGTATTTTATTCATATTTTACCTAGGGATAACTCCAAAAACTACTCAAAAATATTTCTGATAACGTACAGAGGTCGATTAGTGGTTTCTCGCTGGATTGTAGCAATATAATGAGCCGTGACACCGAGTGATATGAGTACCAGACCAGTCAAAAAAGTGTTCAGGGCACCGAGCAGTGTAGATCCAGACAAATTCCACCTGTATGGGTCACTCAACATAAATTTGATAACAAACATAAAGATGCCACCTGTCAGTGAGATGAGTGAAATCATACCGCCAAAATATCCTATGAACTCCATCGGAAAAAAACTGTGCAATATAAAACTATTGATAGCGAGTTTCAAACGCTTGGAAAATGTATACCCGGGTATGCCAAATTGTCGCTCTTTTTCTATGTAGTGAAGATAGTGTTTTTTGAACCCCAACCAATCGATAAGCACTCGAGTAGTCCTGTCATGCTCAGTAAATTTGTTAAATTCAGTCACCACTTTTTTATCCATCAGACGAAAGTCAAGTGCTCCAGAGATTACCTCATGTTCAGAAATCGCATTCATGATGATATAAAAGAGTTTTGATCCATATTTTTCAACTAGATTATTGGTTTTTTTGGCGTCACGCTTGCCGATTACTATATCATATCCAGATTCCCAAGCAGAGAGAAACTCCGGTATTTTTTCTACAGGATATTGCATGTCGGTGTCTAGTAATATTATCGCATCACTATCACTATAGTGAATCCCAGCTGTCAACGCCACCTCTTTTCCAAAATTTCTAGATAGCTCAATGAGTTTTACTCGTCTATCCATTTCTGTTAGTCTGATAATCTTTTCTGCTGTGTCATCATCACTACCATCGTCCACAAAAATCATTTCACACTCATAACTATCGTCGAGGGATTCTGTAGTCCACACATCCACAATACTCTTGTAAGCAAAATCAATATTTAAACTTTCATTAAAACAAGGCAAAATACACGAAATTCTTTTTATTTTTTTTTGAGACATTTTTATATTGGATTTGTATCAGATTTTTTTTGAATCTGTTTTTTGAAATGTTTTTCAGAACATACCCGAATAAAATACTTTTGGCAATGAATCAGCCTAAATCAACATAAATCCACATATTGTGTTTACAAGTAGTGATTTGTATTCTATACTTTGAGCATAGCTATAAAAAGCACCCAAACTCTCAAAAAGCCTTTCAAACAAAAAATATATGTTTTTACTTAATTTAATCAATAAATTTCCAATATGGTTCATCGCTGGAACCGTGCTTGTCACTGGCACTGTAGGTTATTTTGTAGTGTCACCACAGTTTGTACCAAAACCATCAGAAAGTGGATACGGTGGAATTACGTGCCCATCAGGAAAAGTTCTCAAAGACAAAATTTGTCAATAACTCTGAGTTAGTTAGTTTTTTGAGTCCCAACTCGCCTCAGTAGGATAGTTCCTAATGTATTGATGAAAATCATGACGATTGGCCCAATCAAAAATCCCATTGGGCCAAATATGTACAGTCCTGAAATCACACTGGTGATCACAAAAAGAGGATTTCCTTCGCCCCCAGAAAGAATAATTTTGGGTAAAAACACATAGTTTATCCAGATAATGATAATCTCAGCCACCACTGCACACACAATAGCAGCTACAGGATTCACTGAAAAGATCACAGCAATAGGAATTACATATGCCATTTCGTTCGGTGTGGCTGGTAAAAACCCAATAATAAATGACAAGATTGAGATTACAAATTTGTTAGGGATATTAAACACCACCATCATGGTAAAAACTACAGCCGTATTTATGACACCTGATAGTAAATTTGCGTATAGTACGTTGCGTATGCCGAGTTTGAGATCTTTTTTGATTTGAGATGATTCGTGACTGTGCAAGGGAATCAGACTCAATAAACTATTTACCCACCTGTTTCCAAAGACTAGACCATTGAACCAAGCCAGTAAAAATAATATGATATAGGCTAGCTGATTAAAAATTACATTAAAAACTTGGGCAGTTATATTAAAAAATCTATTGAGACTTTCTTGGGAAAACAGTGATTGAGCATCAAGATTGTTATTGGGGTGTATAACATGATTAAATTGATCAACTCCAGCCTGAATCGTTTCTAAGTTGATTCCAAATCTGCCCGCAGTACTCAAAAACTGTTGATTATCTGGCAGGGAGTTGATAGTCAGCACGGTAGTCTCCAAAAATCTAGGTATCTCACCAGCGATTTGCCCGCCAATATAATTAAAAAATAGCCCCAAACAAATGATTACCGTCAACATCGTGAGTATCCCCGATAAACTTTGAGATCTTTGTGAGAGAACTTTTGCTAGATGTTTGTTAAAAAATTCATAGATTGGATACGTCAACACAGCCATTATAAAGCCGACAATCAGTGTAGTTCGAAACTGAAAATTAAACACATAAAACCCGATACAAATCAAGAAAAACAAGGATATATTGAACAAATTATCCAGAGATATTGGTCGATTGTAGGGTTTTTGTTCGAGTTTTAACTCAGACGTATGCTGATTTTTTTGTTCGGTAGTAGTAGATTTCATATATAGGGATTATGATAGATTTACATTATATATCTAGCAAATTGTCTAATTATTTTTCTTGTTGCTTTTAGTTTGTTTCCAGTTGAGATATTCTCGATACCAATCGTTTTGCATGCGTTCTTGGGCGTTTTTTAGGCTAATCTTTTTGTCACAAACGAGTCTTTTTAAGTAATTTTCAGCAATATCTTTCTCATGAAATCCTGGTTTTGGGTTTGCTGGCTCGGGCCATAGATTTGTGTCGTCATTGCTACCACCAATTTGCAGCGAAATAAAGTGATCGACTTCATAATCACCATCATTTACTGGATATGTAATTCCGTATTTTTCATAGATCCGTTTTTTTTGAGACTCTGATACACTGCGTACAGTTGCGGAATACCCTGATTGGCAAATATCTTTTTCGGTCACCCTCGGTAGTACGTCGCCTGGAGTTTTGATTGGATCAGGGTAAATTCGTGATTCGCCAATCTTTTTGGTATCACTGACTCCCGCCACCTGTGGATTATCAGGTTTAGATGAGTTTTGAGCTAATATTTTGTTTATTCCAATCAAAACTACTCCAATCACAGCTATCATTGTGACTACCCCAAATAAAATAACTATCCTTGGGATTTGATTGTTTTGTGTCTTATTCTTTTTATCATGCAAGCTTGTTTTGTTTGTAAATTCATCTACTGGCATACAGTCCACATTGTTCAGAAACAAGTAAATCCGTGTCAATCAACGTTTCTTCTGTTCAAAATCTTTGGTAAAGACATTTGATTGTTTCTTTGCAGTAGCTAATTCCTGCCAAAATAATCCCGATATGATTATCTCATTGTCTCTGTTGTAGTTATTTGGAAATGTTAGATGTGCTGGATCTAAAAGTAAAACCTTGTCATTTACAGATTTGATTATTCTCGCTAGCCTCAAAAACCGCTCATCAAATTGTAATAGTCGACTGTCGGATTCGTCTGCCTTTGGAATGATACCAGAATTTGGATTTGTCAGGTGCTGCAATTTTTCACCAGTAGGGTTCTCAGTTGCAGATTTCTCCCCACGTATGGCTTCATTTGGCATAAAATGGAGTACCTCTTTCTCAGTAAATATTCCTAGATTCTGCCCTCGCAGTAACACTTGCTTAAATTTACCAAATCCAAATGTTCTTTCACCTTCTTTAGTAGTAAAGATTACTTCACAAATCGATCTCTCCCCACAGTACTCTCGTTGATCTATGCGTGATTCAGAAAGAGTGTAGTCACCACCACCATATTTTGCAATTTCAATGACACTCTCTAAGTCTCCTAATAAAATTGCCTCGTATATAGCCGACCAACCATTATATCCAGAATCTTGTATGACTGAAACATTCCCTTTGAGTTGCTCAAGCAGTATACGAATACATTTTGGTTGATGTTGAACTGCAAAATACAGTGGCGGTACGTCAGACATCTCTTTGCTCCGTGTTGATGATTGTCCACATTTTCTCGTTTCCGCGTTACAGCCTAATCCGATAGCTACTTCTACATTTGTTTCGCATCCTGAGAAAATCGCACTATGAAGAGGTGTGAAGTTTATGGTGTATCTTTTTGCCTTTTTTGGATAAATCTCTTGGGCATCTACATTTACATCAGCCATTTTTTTTCTGAGTTCGTTGGCTATTTTTATCTTTCTCTCAGCCATAATTTTTGTTTCATTTCCGTCTTTATCTCGTTGTAAAAAGCTCATAGGAGATTCCATAAGTGCATGCCAAATAGTTTTTGGTTTACTTCTATCGCTTTTATCCACATCACTCATACCGTTGATGATCATCATCAGGAGTTCGTATTCAGACTCGTATAAATCTCGCTTTGATGTAGCTGAGAATATTTTAAAAAATGTTGGATGTCTTGGGTGATAATAGTCAACGATATTTACATCAGCACCTGCTCGTGCTAGTAGTAGGGTTACTTGTCGAGAGGCTTCGCTATTTTCGTTGGCGACTTTATGAGCAAATGCCCTCGTCAGTAATTTCTTTGATTCTTCAGGTCTCATACTTTTTTGAATATAATCGATATAGAACTCAGCTAGCTTCATATTCTCCAGAACGTTAAACGCAGTTTTTGCTGTGCTTCCCCGATCAAATTTGTATTCTATTTTTGATGTATTTTCCAATAGTAATTGAGCAATCTCCGTATCCTGTGCAAGGCTAATCGGTGTGACGTACCAATCGTGCAAACTGGCTAGGTTGGTCATGGGTTTTCGTGGGCTTGAAACAAGATTCGGGTCAAATGCTCTCCTATTGTACTGTGGAATTAACAATAGTTGCTGGAGTAGTTGCTTGTGAGCCTCAGCGGATTGAGTATTATTATTTGCTAAAAACTCATAATATTCTTCGATAATGATGTGTAATAACCCCTTTTTATCTCTTGTAACCAAGTTGCAATCTACACCTAATTTAGCGTAACTACTTATTTTATCAAAATCCCTGGTTCTGTGAATAAGAAACAACCCATTTTCATCAGAAATTTTGTTTATTGCCTGTACCAGACTAATGACAGATCTGCTATCGACTTGAAGAGCTGCTATACTCATCAATGCCTCCCACATTTGATTGTCGGAATCTGGTGTTTGCAGTAAAAGCTTGATGATACTAGTTGGATTTCCTTTGCACAGATACAGCTCAGTAATCAATTCTAGATTTTTTTTGGTCGCAGGAGTGTTTTCAATGGTTTGGTCTAAATAATCAAGCTCATACCCTTTCTCTCTGAGTAGCCGAATGGTTCCCAAGTCAGTAGTGAGTCCAAATATAGATTTGCCGTCATACCTAATACTAGTAATCTGTGAGTAAAATTCGTAGTCGCTCGAATTGTAAAAAGCTCGCTTTTCATCAGCGTTCTTTTCTTGTGACTTGTTTACAGGTAGGTGTTTATTTATATATTCTGTATCACCAGATGTAATTGCCTGTGTCATCTCTAAGACTTTTTCGAGTTTCTCACCCTGCTGAGATTCAACCCCGAGAGCCTGTAGTTTATCAATGACGGATGCATAATACACTGGGTCAATGAATGAAAAACGATCGACGAGGCTTTGATCAGCAGATAGGGCAACTAAGTCAAATATACCAGTCCCCAGTCCTATTCCATTCTCTCTTAGTAATAGAAATATTTCTAACAGTCGAGCATCTTGTTGTAGTATGAATTGGTTATGATATCTACCTTTTTGTGACTCATTTTCACTGAGATACTTTTCGAATTTCTCAAACTTTTCTCTAAAGTAATCTAGGTTTTGTTGTATTATCTGGATAAAGTTTTCGGATAATTCGTCAGCATAATGTTTTCCTACAGACTCAAGCAGAAAGTTCATACTAGTCAACCATTCTGGTAGTGTATGAAGATCTGCAAATTCTTTTTTTTGCATTTCCCAATCGTATTTGGAACGCTTTTTATCATCTGATAGAGTAGAATAAGCTTCACTAATAATTTGAAAATTTGCTACAGCTGATGGGTCTGTATTCATATCTGGATGATATTGTCTAGATACTTTTCTATATGCACTCTTGATTTCGTCTGGTGATGCTGTAGGTAAAACACCAAGTACAGCATAATGGTCTTTGTCACCAAGTTTAGTCGTATCTGGTTGAGTTTCGTTACCCTGAACCAGAACTATTTTCCCCGTTTTGCTTCCGAGGATGTTTTCCATACAGCACTACTCTAGTCCAAAGAATAATTTATGACAATTTTGGGAGTTAGCCTTGGGAATCGCTGGGTTTGTCACACCCTCTCACTATCTGACTGAGGAAGACTCATATATGTACCATTTTTAAACATTACTGCCGTCCGTCTGATTGATAGACAATCGAGTGAAAATAACTCATCATTTGCTATAATGTCTGATACAAATCAACTACAAGATCAATGGGATTACTGGTATCCACGTGTGTATGGGTATTTTTACAAGCGGGTCAATGACAAAACCGAAGTCGAGGATCTCACAGCAAATACTCTCAGCACGGTTTTTATGGCTCAGAATGTCCAAAATATTCAAGCATACATGTGGAAAGTTGCTCATAACTATCTAGTAAAATTCATCAACACCAAGTCTACTACACCAATGATGGTAGCTTTGGATGAAAACATTGATGGATGGCAACCCTCCGAGCAGGAACTAAAATATGCACAGCGTTATGAGGCAAAATATGAGGATGAATCAGAGGATAGAGTACCGACACACTACGAGCAAAAGCTCAACCAGCTCAAACAGTGTATACTCAATAAATTGTCTGATCCACTAGATCTACAGCTCATCGAATTGTCTATTTACGAAGAAAAAAACAGCACTGAAATAGGCAAACTCCTCGAGCTAAAAGCTGATACTGTCCGTCAGAAACTCTCCCGACTTCTCAAAAAACTACGCTCGCACTGCCTCGAATTGTGGCCAAACTAAAGATATAATCAAACCAAGTCACAACTAAATCTCTCCGCAACAATCTAACCGTTTTTTACTATATGTCCCAAATGCCCCCTAAATCTTCTATTACAAATCCTTTTTTAGAGACTGATGATTGGTTCAGTGAGGTAGTTAAGCTAGATAAAAACGTCATGCAGACCAGTAAATCCCAGTTTCAGGCGTTTCTCAAATCACAAGCTAAATCCCAAACCATGACCAATGCCAACCCATGGAGTTTATCAAACTTGATCCGCAGTTTTAGTCAGCATTTGATTTTAGCTAGTGTAGTCTCGATTGTGATTATTAGCTCATGTAGTGCCGTCGCCGCACAGGCTTTTGCCCCAAACAAATTTAAACCCACCACCATTTATCAGGATTTTGTCCAGAAATTTCAATCAAACAAGCAAGTTGAACGGAACCCATTTACAGCTCTCAAACCTGATGATCAAAACAATGTGTTTAGCTACGACTCATGCGGCCTGTCAGTAAAGTATCCAAAGAAAATTGGTGACCACCAAATCGACCCGCTGAGAAATGCAAGTGATAAAGCCTACCGACCAAATATTATTGACTCCGTTCAACTGACAGATGTGACTGATTATTTTAATAATATACAGGCATACTCCCGAGAATTTAACGCTCCCAAGACATCAGACAATGACGGATCAGATTATACTACCAAACAAGCCAAAAAAGAGACAAATCCCTATCGACCACTAAATATCAGTTGCTTTACAATAGGTTCTCGGGCAACTCTAGGTGACACACCCCAAAACGGAACAACACTGACCAAAGAGGATTTGCGAGATAAGGTCGGCTGGTTTATTCACGAAGGAAATCTAAAAAACATTCGGACAAATAATGCCTATTTTGGTGGTATCGAGCTCACGTTTGAATACGGAAATAAAGCCTACAATGTCAGTTTTACTGATCCACAGTACACATTTCAAGATTATGACATCATGGAAAAAGAATATCAAAAGAACGGGCTGACTAAGTTTGTAGGAATATACGGTGATCAAATTCAATTGCAGTTTAATGATCTCGTCGAAAGCCAGAAAAACACCCCAATTCAAACTCAGCCAAGCTCTAAAACTGACAAAGACATAGCTGAGGTACCCGCCAATTCATACAATTATCCTACCAATATATTGCCAGACAATAATCAGCTCAACTACTATGAAAAACCGGGTGAAGCAAATGGAAATATCTCATCACTCAAATCAGCACAGTGTGCGAATGCGACGCCGAGCCCTCAATCAAGTACATATTACCAAGTTTTGGGAGAGGATTTGAATTGTTTTGTACGGTTTAGTTTGCCATTACCTGCCGAGCAATTTTCGCGTATTCAAATGGGTCTCCGATTAGAAAATAGTCTAGGTAAACCAGTTATTACGTTTGGATGCAAATTTAATGTCGATACAGCCAATGCCCGAGGTGAATATGATGGGACTGTTTATACTAGTTTAGAGTGTCTACAAAAAAAGCCTGCTTTGGCACGAGGAATTTACGAAGAGTTGATATCATTTGACGATGGTAAAACCTTTGAGATAGTCAAGAACCAAACCGTTGAAGCCACTGCAGACAGTTCAGGATTTAGTGTCAAACCAGAAATTATTGTCGTTGAGAATCGATTTTCTGAGGATAAAAAAAGCTATAAAGACCTAGAAAGTGTAGTATGTGATGACCGAGTACAGTCTAGTAGTGAAATCCGTTGCTCGATACGACTCAACCATTCCATCACTCCACTCGAGATTCAGGTGATGAGTCTGACACTTCGCAGAGAAACCAGTATTCCAAATAGACCTGTGATGACACCCTTTGACTGTCGTCTGGGAGATTCTAAAATCAGTGATATTAATCAAACTATTCAATGCACTATTCAGCCTGAAAAAGATGTATTAGGGACTCTAGCTGTAGACTTTGTAGCTTTTGGTAAAACCATCGAAAATGTTAGTCGTGTGACAGTTATTCAATAGTGATGTACACTCTAATTGTTTTTAGCCAATCTACTATCACTCAATACTTCAAAAAATACTCAAAATATATTCATTATGTTCAATAAAAAAGTTAGTTTAGTTATCGCAGTTGTTTCTCTTTTTGCAATCTTTGGGGTTGGATTTGGGGTGGCAACTTTTCAAAAGTCTAATCAAAAATCTCAGCAAACTGCAAATGCTATAC
>JAYWFX010000075.1:0-2386 GCA_043778575.1 bacterium
GTATCTTTACTCTGCATCAATCAACATAATCACAACTCTAAGTTTCAATCAATGTCCCGCATGAATGCGGGGGATTTGAACCAAAGAGTGGAGATTAAAAATGTATAAAGATTCAAAGGTTGAAGTTAGTTTGGAAAATCGATTTTTACTGTATCATTTGATTCTTTGTGCAATTGGAAAGAAACCACTAAATAAAGAAACTGTAGGTGAATCAAGACTCGAAATGAATTATTTTATATCTCCATACGCTGTAAAAACAAACGATACTATGGCGAATTTAGTCTCATCAATAAATGTACTAATTTTAGAGCTACCAGATTTTTATAGGGGCAGGCAACCACTTTACAAGAACTAATACTGGGCTTTGGATTGTATTATCTATGCCCCAGCAAAATTCACGAAAAAATCTCTCTCTACTGATTTTTGTTATCTTTTTGATTGTTAGTCTTGGGTTGTTGGTTTGGCAGGCTAGTGGTGGGATACGCAGCTCTATTTCTAGTGTCATACCGTCAAATAAGCAAAGGATTGAGATCAGTCTCGCCTACGCACCAGAGCTAGAACCAATCCTAAAAGACTCCATCACCGAATTCAATACATCATTTGAAAAGGGTATGAACCCTACCACTGGGAAAAACCTCCAAAATGACGAAAAAATAGTCCGAATAACTGGTCAAAGTGTTTCCTCTGGCGAAGCTCGCACCAAGATCGTGGCGGCTGCAAGCAATATCTCATCAAACAATACACCAGCAAATAATTCTCTACAGCCTACCATCTATGCTCCGACTATGAGCGGCTGGCTCAACCTAGTAAATCTCGAGTCAGGTTTCAGTGTTTTTGACATAAATACTGCAGAATCAACAGCCACTTCGCCTGTAGGAATAGCCATCTGGGAAAGCCACCTGAACCTCATCAAAAAGAAATTTCCCAACACTACCATCGGATACAATGAAATTCTGAGCGTGTCAAAAGATCCAAAAGGCTGGAAAAGTCTCAACTCCAATATTAGTCACCAAGCGATTTTTTCTGGATTTACTGACCCTCAAATCAGCTCAACTGCACTGTCAGCACTCACCATGCAATACTACACAGCTACCGCAAACGGGACGACCCAAAGCGAGCAACTGAGCCCCCAAGAAATAAAAAATGAAACCGTTCAAAAACAGGTTAGCGACTTTCAGCAACTCATTCGGCATTATTCTAGTAATACGGTTGTGTTTCGGGATTATATCAGCCGCGGACCAGATTATCTAGATATGGTGCCGCTAGCTGAAAATGATATAATATATGTAAACCAAGGCAAAAACACCAACAAACCCCCCGAAAAGCTCGTCATGCTGTACCCAAAAGAAGGTTCAATAGTCCATGATTATCCAATGGCAATACCCCAAGCAAAATGGGTCAGTGATGATCAACGTGCAGCTGCAAGTGAGTTTATCAAATACATAAAAAGTCCCCGAGTTCAGGCAAAATATTTAGACAATGGTTTTCGACCCACCAATACACAAATTCCACTTTCAAACCCAGTGAGCCCAGATTTCGGTGTAGATCCAAACGAACCCAAAAAGACACTCAAGATACCGAGTGGTGAGGTACTATCCCAAGTCCAAACCCAATGGGATTTTGTAAAGAAAACTGCTAGAGTGGTCATGCTCCTAGATACTTCAGGGTCGATGCAGGGAGAAAAACTAACCAACGCAAAAAAGGCTTTAGATTTGTTTATGGAAAGGTTGAGTGGGAGAAACTTTATCGGTCTGACGCATTTTGACACAGCAGTACAAACCATCAATCAACCAGAGTCATTGGAATCCAATCGGTCACAAATTCAATCCAGCCTCAGCGAACTCAACGCAAACGGATCGACAGCACTCTATGACGGGATTATCAATAGTATCGACCAACTCTCTGATCTGACCATGACTAACCAAATAAAAGCTATTGTGGTGCTCTCGGATGGTCAAGACACCAGCAGTAAATCAAAACTCAACGATGTAATCAAAAAAATTGAATCTGCTCAAAGTAATTACCAAGATATTATCGTAATCCCAATTGCCTACGGTGGTGACGCAGATATGAACTCACTCAACGCCATATCCAGAGCCAGCAAAACTACAGTCGTCAGTGGTCAGACAAATGATATAGACAAACTCCTAACCACAATCAGCAGCTACTTTTAACATGAAACTAGCTATTTGGTTTGTCATTTCCTCTGTTACACCCAGCTGTCTTCTGACATCCCCGACAGTTGATTCTAGTGTAGTATCTGATGTCAAAGTTTCCTCCATAATACGCGAATTCCCTAGTTTCAACTGCCTCCCAATGGCTTTTGCTAATACCAGAGCCTCCAAAGTCAACCTTGATCGGATTCCATTTTTTCTCAATGCATTTA
>JAYWFX010000076.1:0-19179 GCA_043778575.1 bacterium
AGGTACCAGTCTCTGGATTATAGTTTGGTAAATCTTTGTAGCTGTGGATATATGTGGAAGCGATAGGAACTACTTGTTCTTCGTGACTACAAGCCAATGCATACTCACTTTTGGTTTGAGATTTTAGCTTGAAGAGAATATCTACATTGTCCCATCTACTTGCTTTTAGCCACCACTCTTTTGGATGTAAACTGTTCATGAGCATTTCCTGACCTCCAATTGAGTTCATATTCTTTCGGACAATATTTTCTATCTTTCCAAGGACACGTAATCCCAATGGTAGATAACTATACACTCCAGCCATAGTTTTATGCACAAAACCTGCTCTGATAAGTAGTTGTGCATTCTTACTAGTTTCATCGCTTGGGATGTCTTTTGTTGTTTTGGTAAAGAGCGTAGAATAGCGCATAGGATTTAGTATAAATTTAAAGTAATATGATTATGAGTTATGGGTTTGGTCAACTAATGAATCAAGTCCCTTCTTCTTTCAAAACAATATTCTCTATTTTGTTCTTTAGTAAGTCTCCTGCTAAGAAAATGTGTTCCAGTAATTCCTTCATTTCGATACATATGATCATACAATCTTGCTAATTGATCAAGACCTGTAATAACAGAATCCAAACCATCTTTTTGAAGAAGTCGTGCAGATTTTACTTTTTCACTCATGCCTCCAGTACCGCCATCTGAATTTTCTTTAAAATCAAGAGTGCGAGTATCAAACCCCCTGTCAACGGTAGTTATGAGGGTTTGAGATGTTTTTCCAAAATCACTAAACAGTCCTCCAGATTCTGTAATAAAGAAGGTTTTTTCTGCTCCTAATCGTTTACCTAAATATTGGGCAAGTTCGTCATTATGAGTAAAATCAAGTCTATCCCCAAAAAAATGGTAATCTTGATTTATGAGTGCTATATTGCGCTGGCTTGCTCTCAAATGAAGTAATATGGAATGATAATGATTTTGATTGTTTGAATCAACTTGACTCCTATCTCGTCTAAGGAGAAATTGTTTGGTAATGTTTGCACCAGAGTGTGTGTGAAAGTGTGTGTGTATTTTTGATTGACCGATGGCAAGTGCTTCTTTGTATTTTTCTTTATCCGTTTGTCGAAGTGATTCCAATAGAAGTTGCTGACCTTTCTCATCCGATCTTGCAAGTGTTTTAGCTCCCGATACGATACATACCAGCCGGAAAACAATCTGAGGATTCCCTTGATTGTTGTAGTTGAGAATATAAATGTGTAAGTCTTCTAGTAAATTCAGTTGAGATTGTGCCGTTTTGTATAACAGTGTTTGTTCCAAATTTGAGTATGATTAGTTTCGTTTTGAGCATATGTATAAGTTAAATAATTAACCCAATAAAAAATCCCCTTTGAGTTGAGTCATCGGGGTATGGTCTGAGCAGGGTTATTGGATTATAAATTTACAAACAAAAACCTACTCAAACCAGAATGGGAGTAGAGATTGGATTTGTAAAAATACTCTTGGTCATTTGTCGTATAATAGCAGAAAACAATCTACAAGTCAAATTATCTTACAACAAGCAGCTCATTCCAGGAAGTCGTAAACTGATTAGATCGCTTGTTTGCCTTGCCTTGCCAATGCTGAGGAGAGATTAGTATGGCTGGTTGAATTGTGGCTGAACCAAAGCGATTGTTAAGCGTATCTACTACGGACATAAGTTTTTTCTTCCTGTTGTTTTTTATGTCCTCATCAGATGAAGTAAAAAGACTTCTTTGAATTTCTATTTGTGGTATAATGTGCCAAGCGACCACTCCAGCTTTTTTATATTTGTATTTTGATTCGTACATCTTTTCTAAAGTATCTAGGGCTTTGTTAATCATGTCAGAGGTGTTATTGGTTGGTTCGTTCATTTCTATAACTTCAGATAAAAACCTATAATTAACTCGATCAAATCGGCTTGTCACAATAAAAATCATTAGTTTCAATGCTTTGGTATCTTGATCTCTAAGTTTTTTAGCAACACTGGAAACGTGATAAGCTATAGCTTCCCGAAGCTGTGTAATGTCATTTATCGATGTGTTAAAGGATCGGGTTGATGTAATACTTTTTTTGGTGTCAGGGAACTCATCTAATTCAAAGTTGGTTATACTGTTAAGCTCATTTTGTGTTCTGAGACCCATTATACCCATAGAACTTTGGATAAGTCCTCGCTGGGCATATTTAAAATCTTTCGCTGTAAACACACCACCGTCACGCATTTTTATGCTGCTTTTTCTACCCACACCCCAAATATCTGATACATCAACTTTTTGCAGAAAAATATCAATATATGGATGGCTTGTCAGATTCAGAACACCCTTGTAAAGATTTACGGATTTTTCATCATTTTTAGCAATTTCGCTAGCTAGTTTTGACAGTGTTTTAGTTTCAGCTATACCAATTGATACTGGGATTCCAACAGCTTTTTGTATGAGTTTTTTTAATTCATAACCACTATGTAGAACACCTTTTGGAGATAGATGTGAGAGATTCAAAAAAGCCTCATCAATAGAATATATTTCAATCTCGTTGGTAAACTCACTGAGGGTTTGCATGATGCGGTTGCTGATATCTCCATAAAGCTGAAAATTTCCAGAGAAAACCCAAACTGAATGCTTTTTGATAAGATCCTCTATTTTAAAGTAGGGTTCTCCCATTTTGATTCCTAAAGATTTTGCTTCATTGCTGCGTGCTATAATACACCCATCATTGTTTGACAACACAATAACGGGTTTGTTCGATAAGCTGGGATTAAATAGCCTCTCACAAGAAACAAAAAAGTTATTACAATCGACCAAAGCAATCATATACGAAACTTATTAGAAAGACTGATGAATTGTAAAAGTAACCACACCCCAGATCTGAAAATCCATACTTTCTACAATATTGATTGGCTGATAGTTTGAGTTTTCAGGGAAAAGAGTAATTTGTTGTTGACCATTTTTTAGTTGAGTTATAGAGAGTCTTTTTAAGGTAAATTCGCCATCAATTACTGCTAATACTATATGATTATGTTTGGCATCAAGTATGCGATCTACCACAACTATATCTCCTGAATAAATTCCTGATCCTTTCATGGAGTCTCCTTCTACTTTGACAAAGAATGTGCTGTGTGGGTGTTTGATGATGTATTCGTTTAGATCAAGTTTTTTATTTGAATAACCCTCAGCTGGAGAGGGGAAACCAGCATGAACAAACGATTCAAAGTATGGTATAGGCTGAGAGGTGGATATCTTTGGTGTAATAATCTTCATACAGCACTATCTAAAACATACTTTTGAAAAATTGAAAACACCACGACTAAGAGAAACTAGCTAGTCTAGACTCGGTATATTCAGATTATTGTTGTCACAAGTGAACAGTTATTTCCCTAAATACCTCTCTACATACTCATCTTCGACAGTGTTTATCAGAATTTTGTCACCAGTTTTAATGAAGGCTGGTACCATCATCTCTTTACCTGTTTCTAGTGTGGCTGGTTTGAGAACTCCACTACTTGTGTTTCCTTTGGCTACATCATCAGCTGTCTGAGTAATTTCGTAAAAGATCTTGATTGGGAGATCTACTGAGATTGGTTCTTCGTTGAAATACAGGACTTCTACCTCTAAACCCTCTTTCAAATACCCGACTTTATCATCCAAAACACTAATTGGTAGTTCAATTGTTTCGTAGCTTTCTGATGTCATAAAACTCAATTGATCACCATTTTGGTATAAAAACGAGGCCTTTTCTTTTCGTATCTCTGCTTCATCTACTGAATCGTTGGTTTTAAATGTGTATTGAAGTGCAGCTCCTGAGGTAAGACTCTTCATGATACATTTTTTAGTCGGTTTACGCATTTGGCACTTCATAAAATCACACTTGGTAATGATACATGGCTGATTATTGTACACCACGACCTTGCCCAGTTTTATATCTGAAAAATCTAGCATATTGACAAGCTAATACTTTGGTGGCTCATTCTAGTCAAGCTATGAAGAACACCGTAATACATTATACTTTAGGACTACAAAGAATTTTGCTCATTATGTGTGGTCTCAGTTTTGTATCTATTTTAGGGGTTGTGGTGTATCTTGACCCATATCAAAGCAGTTTGTATGTTTGGGCATTTCTGGTGCTATTTTTTGTTTTTCTGAGTACTTGTCTTAGCCTTTCCTCCTTTCTTTGGTTCTTTACTATAAAAAAGATTATTTTGACTATTCGCGAAGTAAACCGTCTTGTTTATCAAAGTAGTGTGAGTAGTGGAGTTCTGATTTTGTTGATGGTTATGAAACAGGTTAATCAGTTTAGTTTGTGGACGGTAGGTTTTGTACTACTCGGTTATGCTTGCTATCAGTTGTGGATTATGAGTGAATGAGGCTGTAAATGTAAGCAAAAATAAACTTAAAAAAAATACAAAAAAGTCTTTGACAAAATATTCATCCTAAAGTATCGGTCGATCAGACCCAAAAATAGACCAAAACCGCATTCACGACAGTCAGGATAGACACTAGGTCACAGGTGATACTGTAAAAAGATCCATTCATAATTTCACGAACACCTCCTAAAATGAACATAAAATCTCTTGAAGGTATCTTTTTCCTCAACTGCTAGACGATAGTATCTACATTTACTGAGTGGCTGCATTATTGAATCATTTATTTGAACAATTAATTATGCCATCACAACTATTTGAAATTCTCAGTTTCCTGCTTGCACTTACTACAGGATCACTGTTTTACTTGTATACCAAAACTAAAAACTCCAAGCCTAATGGTTTTACACAAGATGAATTTGATCAAAAGCTTAGCGTATCGCTAGATAAATCACGTCAGGAAATCATCGCACAAAAAAACCAACAACTCGAAGAGACCAAGGCAGAACTCAAGCAAAACTTTAGTGAGCGACTTGCCTCTACTCGAGAAGATCTAGATCACAAAAATGAACTGATTGTGGAAAAGCTTAAGCTTCAAGCTAAAAACGATTTACAGGAGGAGGAGCGAGCAATGAGAAAGCGACTGCTGGAACTCCAAGAAAACATAGACAAGAAAGAGAGCAATCTCGAACTCAAACTCGAAAAAGTAGCCAATGATAAAGCCGGAATAGAAAAGTATAAAGAGGATCTAAGAGCGATAAAAGATGATTTACTTAATAAAAAACACTTATTTGAA
Source organism: bacterium (assembly GCA_043778575.1). Lineage (GTDB taxonomy): Bacteria > Patescibacteriota > JACMRA01 > JACMRA01 > JACMRA01 > JAYWFX01. Next base: position 5,148 of record JAYWFX010000076.1, read on the forward strand.
GATTCCCAAGCTCAGTTCGAAATAGAAAAAGAAGAGCAAATTGGTCGTATAGCTAGACTTTCACCAGAGGAAGCCAGAAAGGCTGTACTAGATGTTGCTAAAGAGCAGATGGGTGGGGAGTTGCTGAATTGGCAGCAAAAGTACCTAGAAAGTGCTAGAGAAGAAGCAGGCATGCAGGCTCGAGAGGTGGTAGCTTTGGCTGTGCAACGTTGCTCATCTGAGGTGGCTAATGAGTTGACTATAACTACTGTAAAGCTCCAACAAGATGATGACAAAGGAAAGCTCATAGGAAAAGCTGGGCGTAATATTCAGTGGCTCGAAAAAACACTAGGCGTAGAGTTGGTGATAGACGAAACTCCAGGAGTTGTGACACTGTCAGGATTTAGCTCAGTTCGCAGACATATAGCTAAAAAGACACTTGAGAGACTCTTGGCTGATGGTCGTGTGCATCCAGCTAGTATCGAAGACCAATATGCAAAGGCTAAAGCTGAAATGGCACAAGAGATTGCAGATGCAGGTCAAGAAACTGTTAACGAGCTAGGTATTTATGATTTTCAACCCCAACTGATTCGTATTATTGGACGTCTAAAATTTAGGACGAGTTATGGTCAGAACATGATAAGACACAGCTTAGAAATGGCAAAATTAGCACGTTTGATAGCTGTTGAGATGAATGCTAGATTCCCAAACAGATCTAAACCAATTGATGTCGATGTTTGTGTAAAAGGAGCACTTCTGCATGATATAGGCAAGGCTGTTGACGAAGAAACTACACCAAAAGGTAATCATATTGATCTAGGTGAGCAGATTTGTGATAAATTCGGGTTAGATTGGCGTATTCGAAAGTGTGTTTCTAGTCATCATGATGAGAGTTATTATGATTCAGAGCACGGTTTTTGTATTGAGGCAGCAATTGTGGACGCTTGTGACAATATTTCTGGTGGCAGGATAGGTGCACGAAAAGAAACAGCAGAGGCGTATTTCCAGAGGATGACAGATTTAGAGAGGATTGCAGAGACAACTAGTGGAGTAACCAAGTCTTGGATTATGAGAGGGAGCAGGGAGTTGTGGGTGTTCTTTGATACAGAGTCAGTGAGTCCAGCCCAAATGCATACCATCACGAGAAAGATAGCTGATAGAATTCAAACAGAAGTCAGATACCCTGGCGAAATTAAAATAGTGGGACTATGGGAGGATAAAATCGTGGAGTACGCCATGTAGGAGCTAATTCTCTATTCTATTTAATGATTACCCCTATGAGCTTATCTACTTCTTCATTTTCTAGAGTTCTGTCGTAGCTGGTAAACGTCAATTCAAACGTTATTTTATCTGTTTCTCCTGTATTAAAACGTTCTACTGGCTCCACTTTGATAATTACGTCTGAGGTTTGGGTTTCTGGAATTTTTTGTTCGATCTCTGACCATTTTTTTTCTGGATCAACTTCTATTGAAAGCGTTCGTTTGATTGATGGGTACTCGCTTTGAGTGGTATATTTTTCGTATTTTTGAAAACTACCATTCCAATTAGTGAGATCAATATTGATCATCCACACAGTTTTGTTGAGCGGTATCGAGTATTGCTTTTTGATTTTGTTTGATATTTCTACTATCTCTATGTCCACGATGCCGGTTTTTTCTGTGACTGTGTGGCATAATGAAGTAGCTAAATAAGGTGAATCTGCAATAATAGCTACACTAATTATGAGTTTTTCTATTAATTTATTGTCGACCTGAGTGTATAGTTTGGTATGCTCAAAAAGTTTTGGGTGTTTTTCACCATCTACAATATTTCGACTGATAGCTTTGAGTAGATTCGCTTGGAGTGAGTCTTGGAGGTAGTTGAGAGTGGTGTTGTGTGTACTCAAAAGTGTCAAAGCAGCATCAGTGTTTTGTATATCTGCTTTAGCCAAAAACGGTCTGGAGACAATTTCAAAAGCCCCAAACTCGGTTATCAAAATCTTGAGTAGTGTAAGGCTGTTATAGTGTTCATCTTTAGTGAAACCGCTACTAAATTGAAGGTGATCCTCGCTCAAATTATCAAACCCAATTAAACAGGCTACTCGTTCTAGGATTTTTTCTGTGGTATTGCAGGTGCCAAAAAACGGATTGGGTGTAAAAGTCTTTGTGCTAGAGTCATAAGTCCCCATGACCACTAATTTTTTTTCAATAATCGGTTTCCAATAATCTCCTCCACGATGATCGAGACGCTGAGCTATATAGTCGATATTCACTTCAAAGGAATACGGAGTATTGAGTTTGTCCCTCTCGAAGTTTATTACTCTTTCACACAGATCAATTTTGTCATTCAGAATCTCCAAATATCGAACAGTTGTTAGTTTGATCAAGTGCTGACTAATATCTGATGCTAAAAATCTACTGGCATCTGAGCGATAGTTTGTTTGAAATGAGCTTCGGGCTACTTTTTCACCCACAAAATTAGCTGTCTCAATCAAAACATCAGTGTCATCAACGTTGAGTTTGGTTGATTCTCCTACAGAAATACCGGGTAGGGTGAGTATTTCTTTACCAGACTTCATAACTGAAAGTCCTACAGGTAGGGTTGTGTTTTTGAGATTCCCTAAACCTGTAAAATACGTTAGTTCAGTAGTCTGTTCTATTACCCAGTCGATATTGTTTGGATCGGGTGTTTGGTGTCTAACCTTGTCAGTTGAGAAAAAGTTGGTTGGATTCCCGACATCATACATCAGATAGTTTGAGAGATCAGCCAACCCTCCAATAGCACCTTTGTCTAAAAAAAACATTCTCTGCTGCAGTTTATGATCCAATGTATACTCTTGCTTCAATCTCAACCTAAGCACATTGAACGAGTGACAATAGTTTGCAGTGTCTTGAAACCTGATTTGAATTTCACTAGAAATAGGCATCTTTTCTATTAGTTCGTATTCAGACAATATAGTGTCGAGATTGAGTAGTCTTTTCCCTAATTCTGTAAGCAAATTGTGATTCTCCAAAACAGTTGCTATTTCTAGAGCTAATCCGAGATGACTACCGCAGCTAGCGAATTTGTCTGGATTGTATTTTATGTCATATACGGTGTCTACTGGGAAAAGCTCTGGAAAAACTTTACAAATAGAAGTACCCAAGCTGTTTTCTAGTGTGTCTGGTAATTCCCACAGACCAGAACTGTATTCGGTTTCGAGCATCAATTCGCTTTTTCCGCAGCACATGCCCTGACTGGTTATTCTTCTCATCTTACGCTCCACAACGGTCATTGATGCAAGTTTAGCACCAACAAGAGCTATAGGTACTATCAAGCCATCTCGTACGTTTGAGGCTGCAGATACGATTTGTACTTTTGAAGCACCAATATTTACATCAAACACATTGAGTTTATCAGCGTCTGGGTGTTTTTGTATGTTTTCGATTCTACCTACTACGACTTTATTACCAAACCAATCTGCAATCTTTTTTACCTCGTCGACTTCGCCTGATTTGAGGGTTATCGTGTTTACGAGAGTTTGTTCATCGATGCTCTCCAGATTAATATAGTCAGCAAGCCAAGATCGTAGGTATAACATATTTTTTGTAATAATTGTGTAGCTGTAATTGACAAGTATTGGTACTTAGCACTGTTATTTTGTCAATTTACTGTATGTTTACTAGTTTTCTCATCGTCGTAATTGGTCTGATAACTCTGTGTCTGGTTTTGTACGGATCGCTGACCCTGATTCAATTTATTTACTATTTGACACCAAATAAAATCGTGTATGTGGCCAGTAACATGTTAGCAGTTGCTCCAGTGCTAGACACAATCATTGGTAAATATCTGACTGGAAATAGCGACTACAGCAAATTTTTAGGTAAAAATGGGTCTGCACTTCATGAGGAAATAGAGGGTCTTGATACCCCTAACTATCACTTTGTAGAATTAGGTTGTGGAATGGCGAAAGTTTCTCGCTACATAAACACAAAATACCAATGGAAAGATGTGGTTGGGGTAGAGGGCGAGCTCGTTGTGCTAACTTTTGCGAGACTTAGAAACTTTATCTCTAAAAAGAAAATTCGGCTAGTCAGGGCAAACTTATTTAAAATAGCTATTCCTGAAAAAAGTGTAGTGTACTGCTATTTAACAACACCAATGATGGATAAACTCTACAAAGACGGTAGATTATTCGGAAAACTAGTTATCAGTTTGTCATTTCAGATTACTGGTATTCAGCCTACTGAGAAGTTGACTATTATAGGGTTCCAGCAACGAGTCCTCGTATACGATCTGCGAAAAGTACAAAAACTCTAAGAGTTAGTCACGCAGTATGTTTTGACAAGACAACTAAATACTCTGTAGATCTCGACATGAATCCGATCTTTGAACTCACTCAAAAAGAATTTCACAAACAGCGTGACACCTTGAATTTAATTGCTTCAGAAAATTATCCTTCACCGAAAGTTTTAGATTTACTCGGTTCAGTGTGGTCAAATAAATATGCTGAGGGTTACGCTGGCAAACGATATTATGCTGGAAATATATACACTGATGAGTTAGAGGTGTTTGTTCAGCAAAAGGCACTGCAGGTGTTTGATACCACGCGTGATTTAGATGGAAGTTGTGGTGAATATGGAGTAAATGTGCAGGTTTTGTCAGGCTCTCCAGCAAACTCTATGGTCTTTTTGAGTGTGCTCAACTATGGTGATACCATACTCAGTTGCAATCTGGCAAACGGTGGTCATCTTTCTCATCTTCACGCTACCTCAAACTGGAACAAATTTTTTAAGCTCGTGAATTATGATGTCAAAGATATTGGCGATCAGACATTTGAAGTGGATCTGGAGGATTTTACCAACAAAGTAACTCAAAGCAAACCGAAACTGGTGATTATTGGATTTTCTGCATACCCACGAGCATACCAGTTTGCTGAGTTGTGTAGAATTGCTCACCAAAATGGTTGTTTGGTTCTAGCTGATATAGCTCATATCAACGGTTTGGTCGCGGCTGGATTACACGATTCACCGTTTAAAGTTGGAGTTGAAGGTGCTGATTTTATCTCAATGACTACTCACAAAACTTTGCGTGGCCCACGTGCTGCGATGCTCTTTGCAAAAAATTATTTGCCCCGACACTACGCTCCGATTGGTAAAGAAACCTCACTCATTGGTCTGATTGATAAAACTATTTTTCCTGGTACATCTGGTGGCCCTCACGTAAATAAAATTGCAGCTATTGGTCAGGCTCTTCTGGAGATTTTAGGAGAAGATGAGTATCCAGACAAGGTAGATTTTACCTCTTATTCACAGAATGTTTTGGAAACCTGTGCAGTACTTGAGCAAAGTTTGGCTGATGGGGGATTAGAGGTTGTTAGTCCAACTCAAAATCATCTCTGCTTGGTGAAATTTCCTCTCGAATTTGATAGTTTAGAAATACAGAGAAAACTCGAAGGGGTGGGGATAATCACCAATCGAAACAGTGTTCCCTTTGATACTAAACCTGCATTTAGACCAAGTGGTATGAGATTTGGCACTGCGGCACTGGCGAGTCGTGGCTTGTCTACAGTTCAGGCTAGGGTACTCGCAAATATGATAACTGATTGTGTGTTTGATAGAAAATCTGCAGATGAAACCAAAAAAGAAATCAAAGAAATGGTTGAAACACTCAATTGGTGGTATTAAGTAAACTTTGAAATAACCCAAAACACAAGACCTAAGTAGCACATTCTCGATCAAAGGAAAGAGAAATAGCCACAGGGGTCTTTTTTTTGGAAACTAAATTATTATGATTTAGTATCCTCCTCAGCGTTCGATTTTCTATAAAAACAGTCGAACACTCCCTAATGATAACACACACTACTTAGGCAAAGATTTTGACAAAAAGAAGTTTTTACTCTAGTTTATGGTTCATGCAGACAATCAACACGTTTAGTTGGTGGCAAACTCATGCTTCTCAATCGGGAGTCTTGGTTTGTTTGTAGTTTTTCATCCAGATTATTTTCATTGCTATCTCCCGTTTTGGGAGTTTTTTTTGTATCCATTTTTTGTAATTATACGCCTACTCAATTTTTTAAACACTTTTTTACCGTTATATGTCTAAACTCATGACACACCTCGTCGCAAATTATCCAAACCCAGAGGGATTTCAACAAGCACTTCAGGCTATGTTTGAAGCTAACGTGGATTATTTGGAAATTCAACTACCATTTTCTAACCCTCTTGCTGATGGTAATTTGATCTATAAAGCCAACCAACAAGCTTTGGAATATCACCAGACACTGAGTCAAATATTGGAATCTATCAACAAACCGAAGGGTTGCACAACTCAATTAATTTTGATGGGTTACACTACAGTTTTGATGCAAAATGGATTCTCAGAGGTCTGTACCCAACTCAACTTAGCAGGCTTTTCTGGTTTAATCTTCCCTGACCTCGTATTTGGTAGTCCAGAACAAAAAACTCTCTCAAAATGTGCAAAAGAAAATAGTCTTGATGTTATTCCAGTGGTTTCACCTCTAACCACAACAAAACGTCTTGAAAAAATCATACCAGAACTCAAATTGGGTCAAATCGTGTATGCAATGGCAAGATTAGGGCGAACAGGGGATCAAACAGAACTAACTAAAATCCAAGACTATCTAGACAGATTGAAAGTAAGTTTGGTGAATTTTGAAATAGCTGTAGGGTTTGGAATTAGAGAGAAGTGGCAAGTTGATTTACTCAACAAACAAAGTATTACAGCCGTTATTGGGTCTGAAATCATCAGAATAATCGACACATCCTCACAAAACAATATATCAATATACCAATCTGTAAAAACATTTTTATCATCGCTCGACAACTAATCACACCTAAATACTATGTCTCAATACCAACCAAATCAATTTGACAACATCGATGGTTACTATGGCCCAAACCAAGATTTTGGTGGTCAGTATGTCCCTGAACTACTATTACCAGCACTCGAAGAATTAGAAGATACTTTTGTTCGGCTGCGAAGTGACTCAGATTTTTTAGATGAACTTCATGATTTATATACGAATTTTATTGGGAGACCTAGCCCTCTTATTCATGCAAAAAGTCTATCTAACCACCTAGGAGGAGCTCAAATTTATTTAAAAAACGAGGGAAACAATCTCACGGGAAGTCACAAGATTAATCACTGCGTGTATCAGTTACTTCTCGCAAAGCGTATGGGGAAAACTCGTGTAATTTGTGAAACAGGTGCTGGTCAGCATGGGATTGCCTGTGCTACTGTATGTGCCAAATTTGGTCTTGAGTGTGTTGTCTACATGGGTGCAAAAGATATCCAAAAGCAATATCCCAATGTGTTTTTTATGAAGCAGATGGGTGCAAAAGTCATTGAAGTGACTCAAGGTAATCAAGGGTTGGCTGATGCGGTGGATATGGCACTAGGAGAATTTATGTCACACCCAGATTCTTATTACATGCTTGGATCAGCTGTCGGCCCTCATCCCTATCCAGAAATTATGCGTGAGTCACAAAAGATAATCAGTATCGAAACTAAAAAACAACTAGAGGTCTGTGCTAGTAGACTTCCTGATGTGGTTATTGCGTGTATTGGCGGGGGATCAAATGCTATAGGTGCTTTTCATGAATATCTGTATGATGAGTCTGTTCGCCTCGTTGGTGTAGAAGCTGCTGGAAAAGGTCTAACAGTCGAAAAAGGCCATGCTAGCCGACTTGATTCTGAGCAGGGAAGTGTGGGTATTATGCAGGGATTTAAATCGTATTTTTTGTTGGATAAGCAGGGGCAAAACATCCCAACTTACTCACTAGCAGCTGGTTTAAACTATGCTGGGATTGGTCCGATCCATGCGTATTTACACACTGTTGGGCGGCTAGAGGTTGTGTCTGCCACAGATTCAGAGGTAATCGAAGCATTTCAGTTGGTTGCTCAAAAAGAGGGTCTCATTATGGCTCTGGAATCTTCTCATGCCGTAGTTGAGGCAATCAAAATAGCTCCATATTTGCCAAAAAACAAAATCATAGTAGTCAATGTATCCGGTAGAGGCGATAACTATTTGTTTAATCTGGCTACTGCTCTCCAAGACCAAGAATTCTCTCAATTTTGCCATGTCTTTAATCTCAAATAACCCTAGTTTGGTTGATATAAATCAGTTTGTCTCTCTTGATGTAAAGAGGGTTGTGTTGGACTGTGGTACTACATTTCTCGAGATATTTCAAGCAATTGAATCAGAATTTAAAACCTGCTACTTACTTGAATCAGCCAAGGGATTTGAGAGTGATTCCCACTTTGGCTATATAGGATTTGATCCAGATATGATTATTTCCGCTCGATCTGATACTCTTACTTTTCAAACCAAAACGCAAAAAACGCAAAAAACTGTGGATAATCCCTACAGATACCTACAATCAATCTTTCCGCACAACCAAATTCATATAGAGTTTTGTGGAGGTCTCGTCGGATACATGGGCACCGAGGCAGTGAATTATGTAGAACCTGCACTACATCTCGAAGAGTCTGATGATTTTGAGTCGTTTGCATTTGGTCTTTATACTGATGGGTTGATTCTGAACAAACAAACTGGAGTTATCGAATATTTTTTTCGTAATGAAAATCGCCTACACATTATTCTAGATCTTCTCAAGAAAACTCCAAAAGACACTATGCTTCAGGTTCAAGCTCTTGGTGATAGTTTGAGTTTTGAAGAGCATCAGAGAAAAGTGTCAGAAGTACTTGGAGAAATTAATAGAGGAAATGTGTTTCAGTGTGAAGTCGGTTTTCGATCCGATTACTTGGTTGATGGTGATACAACCAAACTATATTCTGCCTTGATACAAAACAATCCATCTCCATACATGTTTTATCTCAAAAATGGAGACGAGGTAGTGCTGGGTAGCTCGCCTGAAATGCTATTTAAGCTGAGAAATGGTGTGATGTCGACAAAACCACTCGCGGGCACAATACGCAGAGGGAAAGATACCAAAGAAGACGAAATCCTACAAAAAAAATTACTATGTGATCCCAAGGAGCGAGCTGAGCACAGAATGCTCATAGATATGCACCGAAATGATATTGGTAAAAATGCCCAAGTAGGAACTGTAGTTTTGACCAAAGAAATGGAGATAGTTAGCCTTGAGCACGTACACCACCTCTTGAGTGAAATTATCGGAGTTATTCGAGACGATCGTGATATGTTTGACGGGCTAGCAGGTTTGTTTCCAGGCGGCGTACTCAACGGTGCTCCAAAAATCGAGGCTATTAAAATAATTACTAGGCAGGAGGAAAGGTCGCGTGGTGTGTACGGTGGAGCTGTAGGCTGGTTTGGGTTCAACGGCGACTGCACGTTTTGTATTCCGATTCGCTCTTTGTTTGTAAAGGGAAAAAAATCCTACATCCAAGCCTGTTCAGGGATAGTTATAGACTCAGATCCAGTAGCTGAATATGAAGAAGTCCAAAAAAAGCTCGCTTCACTCAGGGACGTCTTAACTAAATACATAATATAGCACCACACAACATAATAAATCATAAATAAATGATAACCATGTCTCTCAAAACCACACATCTAAAAGTACTCCTTATTGATAATTTTGATTCATTTACGTACAATTTATACCATCTTGCGGCAAAACAACTATATATATTCGGCGGTGACTCAGAGGTGGTTGTCAAAAGAAACAGCGAAATAACTATTGATCAAATAATACACGGAGGTTTCAATCGAATTATCATTTCTCCGGGTCCAGGGAGTTGTACTGATACAGGTTATTTTGGAGTATGTTCTCGAGTTATTTCAGAAGTCGGTAAGTTTATTCCTGTGCTTGGTATTTGCTTAGGGATGCAGGGAATTGCAGTTGCTTTTGGTGGGAGTGTGGGGTACGCACAAAATAAAATGCACGGTAAAACTAGTCTTATCTCCCATGTTGGTACTGGTATTTTTTGTAATTTACCGCAGTCATTGGAGGTTATGAGGTACCATTCGCAGGTAGTAGGGTGTGAAATGCTCCCAGATTGTTTAGAAATAACAGCTACCAGTTTGGATGATAGTGAGATTATGGGACTTCGGCACAAAGTGTTTCCTGTTCAAGGGGTGCAATTTCATCCAGAATCCTACATGACTGAGGGAGGAAAGCAGATGATGATGAATTTTTTCACACAAGAAACCTAAAGATACCTATTTCAATTTTTACAAAAAAACTATGTTTGACTTTTATACTATCCAAAAAACTATTCTCTCAGGGGAGATGAGTGCCCTTCGTCAAGTAGAACTATTCCAACAACTAGAACACTATGTTTACACCAAAAACGATTTTGTGGAGCTTATCCGAGCGAGTCGTGAAGCTATGATATTTGTGGAGTCTAATGGACTGGTGGTGGATATTGTGGGTACTGGTGGAGACGCTGTAGACACGATAAATATATCTACTATGGCGATGGTGGTCGCTGCTAGTTGCGGATTACAGGTAGCAAAACATGGAAATCGTGGAGTAACAAGTCAGGTCGGATCGAGTCAGGTTTTGGAGGGGCTGGGGGTAAATATTATGCTCAATAACCATCAAGCAGCTCAGTGTTTGGCAGAGACTAATTTGGTCTTCCTGTTTGCCCCATTGTTTAATCCAGCCTTTGTGCACGCCAAGGAATCTCGATCCATATACGGAAAGCGAACCTATTTTAACCTTCTTGGTCCTATGCTCAATCCGTGTCTGGCAACTCATTCACTTGTGGGAGTCTATGATTTTGCGTATGCTGAGGTAATGACTGCTAGTATGGTTGAATCTGGGTCACAACGTGTGGCAATAGTTCAAGGTGTCGATGGTATCAATGAGATCTCTCCATCAGCCCAAACACGTGTTTTTGATTCAAAGCTTGGCAGTTATACTATCGAAATTGAAGATTTACTGGATGCTTCGATCAAACATGAAGAAATTGCTTCTGGTGATCTAGCATATAACACGAAAGTGTTTGAAAGTGTCATAAACGGTACAGCTGAGACTAGTCAGATTATGTCAGTATGCCTCAACAGTGGTATGGCACTATATTTAGCTGGAAGTGTTCATAGTCTTAGGCAGGGTATGACTATGTCACTGGATGCAGTTTACAGTGGTCAAACACTCAAGACCTTTACTCAGTTTCGGGATTATACCTTACGATTTGTATGAAGCCAATAAAAGTGAAGCTATGTGGATTTTTGAAGTATTCTGATATAGTTGATGCTATTAGTCTCGGAGTTGATTATATTGGTTTAAATCTCATTGTGCGAAGCCCTAGATGCATCTCTGTAGACACCGCAAGATTATGGAATCAACAGCTAATCACAGACAACCTTCGTACAAAAATAGAGTTGATAGCCCTAGTTGACACACCAGTTTTCCCAGATTTTTTTGATATATTCCAAATTTACGGAGAAATTAAACCTCAGCCAGGCAAAAGAAACTGGAAGCATTTTTCCAAAGATGAAATAGTAAACAAGGAGATCCGAGCTTCATTTGAGCGTATTGTCTTTGACTTAGCAAAAAATACTCAGTTTACAGCAGGTGTAGAGACTCAGTCGCATTTTGCAGATTATGAGAGTCTGCGTATCCAAGGTTGCAGTTTAGTTCTGGCAGGTGGATTGAACCCAGAAAACATAACCACAGTTTGCAAAGATGTTCATCCAGAAGTTGTGGATGTGGCTAGTGGTTTAGAGTCGTCACCTGGAATCAAGGACTATCAAAAGATGAAGAACTTTATGTCTAAAATCAAACTCCACAACCAACAACGAAATAATTGAATATATGAATATCCTCGACGAAATAGTGCTCAGCAAACAATCTGAAGTAGATCATAGTTTCAATCATAAAAAACTCCGAATGAACACAGTTTTGCAAGATTTGCGAAAAAACTCATTCCTTGTATTTGGTGAAATAAAACCAAAAAGTCCGTCTGCTGGAGTACTTCGTGAATCTGTAAATCCTCAAAAAATAACTCAGGAATTTGAATCAATCGGATGTGCTGGTATTTCTGTGCTGACGGATAAAAAGTATTTTGGTGGATCACGTGAACTCTTTTCACAGGTACGTAAAACTACTGCACTACCACTTCTTCGCAAGGACTTTATAGTTCACACTACTCAAATTTCCCAAACTGCAGATATGAATGCAGATCTGATACTGTTTATTGTCCGAATTTTGAGTCATGAGCAGTTGGAGTTTTTTGTACGTCAATCGCTGGATTATTTTTTGATTCCTCTCATTGAGATTCACACTAAAGTCGAACTAACGACTGCTTTGGAGGTTATTAAAAAACTCAACTGTCAGAGTAGGGTTATTTTGGCAGTAAACAACAGAAACCTCGACACCTTTGAGACGAGTCTAGAGATTTCTACAGCCTTAAAAAACCACATACCGCGAGATGTTTTATCAATGTCGTTGAGTGGTATAAAAAAACAATCTGATTTAGAGCTACTTCAAAACATTGGATTCAATGGTGTGCTAATAGGTGAGGGTCTAGTAAACTCCTCAAATTTAGTTTTGTAATTCCTCTAAAGTTTTTACTAAATCAACACCCTTTCTCTGCACCTTTGAGTTGTTTACACAGTACCATGCTAAGGCACCTAGTGGATCTATGACAAATGTACCGCTAAACGGCTGAGCGTTTTCTTCGTCATATACATTGTAATCTATACATGTTGTGTGGTGAGAGTCGCTCAATAGAGGAAATTCCAGCCCGCCTATACTGGTCACAAACGCCTCATGAACAATCGCAGAGTCTATGGATATACCCAATATGATAGTATTTTTCTCGGCGAGCTTTTTGTAGTGTGCGTTTATTGATTGTAGTTCGGCGACAGAGCTAGTCATATAATCTGAAGTATAGAAAAACAAAACCACCCATTTTTCTCTGAGTGATTCTAGGTCTACGTTCACGGTCATGTCCTTGTGAAAACCCTTGAGGGAAAATTGCGGTGCTACGTCTAAAATTTTAATCGAGGAAAACATAATCCTCATGATACTGCTAAAAAAAGCTTTTGGCTAATTTATCTTGACTAACTATAAAAAAGTAAACGAATTTAGGCTATATATTTATGTCTCTTGGTTCAGTCTACAATCCAAAGGAATATGAACACCCGTTTTATCAGGAGTGGCAGAAAGCCGGCATTGGTAAACCCAAAGATATTGAACAAAAATTAGAAAACGACACTCCACATACGATTTTGATGCCTCCACCAAACCTGACTGGAGATCTGCACGCTGGTCACGCATTTCAACACTTTTTGATGGACACAATTATGCGGATTGCTCGACAAAAAGGTGAATCAGCTCTGTGGTATCCCGGTGTAGATCATGCTGGGATTCAGCTCGAAGGTGTGATTGATAAGCTCATTAAACAGGGTGAATTTGCTCAGGTTTTGAATGAAAATATCCCAAATTACTCTACTCTACAAACAAACAAAGAAGATCTTCCCAAAAATATAAAATCAGAGTTTCCAGAGGTGTGGCTCGACTGTGCTTGGTCTAAGGTAGATTTGTGGCGTGATAATCAACAAAAACAGAGTGCAATCCTCGGTGACACACCCGATTATGAGCGGAGCCTATTTACACTGGATGATCGAGCAGTAAAAATGGTAAATAAAGCCTACATTAAATACTGGCAGGATGGTCTGATTTACAAAGGGAGTTATTTGGTGAATTGGTCAGTCGGATTGCAAACTGCAGTGAGTGATGTGGCTGGAGAGATAGAATTTGTAAAAGGTATCGATCCATTCGTGACTTTTGAATACCCACTGTACGAGGATAAAAACGGAATTTTGACACCTCTGGAAACGCGACTCAAAGTTGGCACTGTCAGACCAGAAACTATTTTTGGAGACTATGCACTAGCTATAAACCACACTAAAATTCCAGACGAAATTAAAGATAAAGATATCAAATACATCAAAGCCAAGATCCCACTTTCAGATAGATTTATACCACTGATCATAGCTACGGACGAGGAAGTTGACCCAGATTTTGGAACGGGCATACTCAAAATTACTCCAGCTAGTGATATGCACGATTTTAGCGTGTTTCAAAAATATATCGGTGGTGATTTTGAGGGTGCTATTGGCAGAGATGGTAAACTAACA
>JAYWFX010000077.1:0-19058 GCA_043778575.1 bacterium
CTGGATATATTGGGGAATATAGTTTGCTTGGTCGACTGCTGTAAAACGTACAATATCTGTGCACATCCCGATTTCAGTGACATTTACGGGTTTGTTGTAGGTAGTTATCAGATTCTGGATGCGGGTACTGAGGTTAGCAATTTCGCTAGGATTAGTGTCTGGATAGGCGTCGATACTGATTTGGTCGAGGTGTTGGTGGAGCTGGTTAAAATATAGTATCCACTTGCTATACAAATTGTTATTAAATGGATAACCACCAGCATTTGTAGTGATTATTTCGCTAGCTGAAGTTGATTTTATGGTAGTTTTTGCCGTATTTATGACCTGTTTGAGTAGATTCATGTATGAACTTGGAGTAGATGTCAGCGGTGCATAACTATCAAAAATATGTATATTTGCTTCATTAAAAATCTGCCACACATCGACTTTTGCAGACCATTTTGTAGCTAGTATATTGTAGAACTGATTGGTGATAGTCAGGTATTGGCTAGTAGTGTATTTAGTTTCCCACGGTTGAGCGGGATTTGAGTATAGCTTTGCCCAGCTAGGTACATTGGTCACCAAATATACTTTGATATTTTTAGATATAGCGTAGTTGATAGCCTGGTCGTATTGATTGATGTTTGCGGGGTTGCAGTTGGTGGGGGTGAGTGTGTTGCAGTCTATGGTGCTTGAGTTTAGGTTGGTTCGGGGGAAAGTATCCACATCATTGAGTGGTAACCTAATCCAAGGACTAGTCAGTCCAGTGGCAGCAATACCATCGATGTCTGTTTTCCATTGGGTGAGAGTGAGCGAGCCGCTACTGAGATTGAGATGCTGAGTAAAACCAGTACCGTTGGTGATTGCGTAAATAGTAATGCACTCGCTGAGTAAAAGCGTAAAAAAGGTTATACCCAGAACCACAAATAGACTAAACCGAAGTGAGAGATCTGATACGCTGTGAGAGAAGTGCATATACTGTACACGCAATAATTACAAATAGAGCTACAATGTGTCAAGTTGATTATTGACCCGAAGGCAGTAGCCACTCCCGGAATTTTTTCGCTAAAATAAATCTACCATCATCACTACCACTATAGTGGAATTTTTTGGTAGAGTCTGAATTGGTTAGCACCCCTGTCTGGATCAAATAATTTTTTACCACATCCCATTTTTCAGGGAGGGTACCTCTGCAGTAGTAGGTGCAGTATCTGTCAAAAAGATTTTGAAACAAAAACTCCTCACCGATCAAACATAATACGGGTTTTGGATTACTCTCCCATTCACTCAATATATCCAGCACATCTTCTTGAGCCTCGCTAGACATTTTCCTGTAAAGGTAATCTATTTTGAAGATAATTATATTTATATTTGCTGTGATATATTTTGTACGCCTTGAGTCTTTACTTGGTGATAAAGTAGGACTCATGTATTCTGAAATTGTCATTGTATTGTACAATGCTTTGATTTCTGCTTCGATAAGAGTACCAAAGATCCGATGCAAAAGATAAACAGTTCGTAGATCGAGAGCCGTTTCTTGGAGACTTTCTTGAGGATTTAGTCCTTGAGGTCTTATGTCTATATATTCCCCGAATCGACCGTATTTAGAATCTGAGCTTGTCGTATCACCAATCATACACCTCACAAAGCGTATTTTTGACCGCTTGGCAAATCTCTCTAAATCTTTTTAAGAAATGGTGCATAAAAAAAACTCCCTGTGTGGGGAGTAGTATTGATTTGGGGATTACTCAGAAAAAACGGTGAGGCTTTGACTGAGGTGAAAAATATTATGGTGTCATGAGACACAACTCATTTTCACTAGCGTTTAGAGTAAAAGTCCGTTCTGCACTAGGCATTGCAAAACGGACAATCAGGGTGCATCTACCTGATCAACTACAACCATACATTTTTCATGATGTCAACAGTGTTTGACTAGTTCTTTTGTTCCTTGAGCACAAAGGCTAAAACACTCAGTAGACTCACAACTCCGAATAGTCCAGCAACTCCAAAGGCTGTGTTTGAAGTAGATGTCTTGGAGTTTTCAGATCCACCAGTTCGAAGAAGAGTAGATCCGTATCTGACAGGGACAAAGGATGAATCTAGGAGGATATATTGCCCCATTGGGCCATTTGCAGTCGACACAACGATATAATCACCTTGAGCATTGAGGTTGTAGGTGGTTGGAACAGCATCAAATGGAGAGTTTGAGACATACCCTTTCGACTTAGCTATATCCCAGCCCCCTTTGCTTGATACCATACTGCTCACCTCGGTGCGTTTTATGAGGGTTACGTGACCGACATATTTGTTCATAGCAAAACTCATTGGTTTGAGAATCTTTTTGCCTGTTGGTAATCCTGATGTAGAGTCTTTTGGAGTGATGACACCATCTGCACTCTCTGTAGCTCCACCAAATAAATCCTGTACTGCTACTTCGTTTATTGAAAATTCGTCACTTGGGATAGTCGTCGCTACATCATAATCTATTACTACAAAAGTACCGCTAGGTGAGCTGGATCTGTGCATGTCTTGCCACGCTGTTTTGCTGTTTACCGTTGGTTGACCTATCGAAGAATATGCTCTGACAATCCCAGTTTCGCTGATTCCAATGGCGAATTTACCAGTGATATCTGGATCTATGTCGGTGATTTTCAGACGAGATTTGTCTGGCATGGTTTTAACCCGAGAGGAGGGTGACATGATTCCAGTGATGGCTGATTTAGAGTAATCAAGCTGGGTTTCACCTTTGAAATTATTTTTCTTTCCATCGACTATAGTTGCGACTAGTGTCCGATTGTTTGGTATATTAGCACAATCTACGTCTGTCAGTGGAGTGGGTGCAAAAGCAATTCTGTGACTACCTGATGTGCTTGCAAATACGTTTGAGGAACCAGCAATAGGAAATACTGCCACAGAATCAATACATAGACCTGAGAGAACTTGTTGGATTTGTAAATCGGCTGTAGTTTTTATAGCAATTTCAGTTTGATTATTAGGTGAATCAGAGAGAGCTGGAGTATCTGCTATTGGGACTATGTTTGTGGTAGGAAGTGTGATATTTGCAGTCCCATCAAGAGTAATAGCAATGGTTTCATTTGGCTGTGCAAACTTTATAGGGAGTGACGAGAGTTCTTTGACTTTTTTCCAAGAGTTTTCTGGTGTTTTGCAATCATTTCCAATCACAGATCCGTACAGGATAGAAACGTCCGAAGATGTGGAGATATTTGACTCAGTGAGATTACCTTTGACATTGCCGTCCCAACCCTTTCTAAACACCCCATTTTCACATAGACTAATCATGTCTGGAGTAGTGGCTAAATTGTTTTGAATTTGTAGGTTGAATGTTTCGGTAGGATCGATGATGGCTGCACTGGCTGGTATAGCCAAAGATACGCTAGAAAAGGCAAAAAGCCCGATGCAAACAAGTGTGCTCAATCTGTATAAATAGTGTTGAATTGGTTGTGAAATCATATCTATCTCATACTAGGATTTTTACCACTAAATTTGTCAATCGACTGGAATTCACCTATAATCAAAACAGACAAAGCAATTTGTCACTCAAACAATCTCTCAAATACATAAAAAAAGTAATAAAAAAATATACAAAAAATATGATCTCAAAAATATGGATAAAAACAGCAGTTGCAATACAAAAACTTCTTTGCAGTAGTACTATAATTATAGTGAGCTCACTTGGTTTTTTTAGTGTTTTTTCACAGATAATTTTCGACAAACCTATCACTGTAGACGCCGCTCCTCAGTACAGTTGGAAGCGGGCAAATTATCAGGGAATGGGTTTTGTGACTGGATTATACTTTCATCCACTCCAAAAAGATTTGATTTATGCTCGTACAGATGTCGGTGGTGCGTACCGATGGGCTGCTGCTACTCAATCATGGATTTCTATCTCAGATACATTTACTCCAGCTGATATCTCAGCAAATAGTTTGGAGAGTATGGCATTTGATCCTAGTAATCCAAACGTGGTGTACATATCAACTGGTAGTTATACTGGTAGTGATCAAACAAAAGTCGATGGAAAGCTATGGAAATCAACCAACAAAGGTGATACGTGGTCGCAGCTCATAAACTTCAAGGATAGTAGTGGGAAGACTATTCAGGCAAATGGCAACCATCCAGAGTATAGAGGCGGAGGAGAGCGACTGTCCATCGACCCAAATAATTCACAAATCATGTATTATGGCAGTCGAAACAATG
Organism: bacterium; assembly: GCA_043778575.1. Classification (GTDB taxonomy): domain Bacteria; phylum Patescibacteriota; class JACMRA01; order JACMRA01; family JACMRA01; genus JAYWFX01. Next base: position 4,198 of record JAYWFX010000077.1, read on the forward strand.
GTCTACTAAAAACACTCAACGGTGGATCGACTTGGTCTACTGTGGTCACTGGGGCAAATCTGAGAAATGAAAAAGGAGTTGCTTTTGTGACATTTGATAAGTCTAGTCCCGTTGGTGCTGTGTCTCAAACTATCTATCTGGGAGTTCCCGATGATGGAATCTACTCATCAACTAATGCAGGAGTAACTTGGTCAAAACTCAATGGACTAACGAGTGCGGGATACCCATATAGATCCCAAGTGGTAAACGGTGTGTTGTATGTATCCTATACTGAAAAAGACGCCTCGACTGGAGGATTGTGGAAATATCAATCCAATCAATCTGCAGGTGGTTGGTCTCAAATATCACCAATTGTAGGTAAAGCCGTCACAGGATTTGCAGTTTTAGAGAGTAACCCATCTGTGATATACGCCGAAGCATATGATATAAATGACTATGCTACAAACTATGACACATCTACATTTCAGAGTTCAAACGGTGGTCAAAACTGGTCAAAGATCAATCGTAGTTGGACATTCCCATCTTGGTATGATAATCGACAACCAACTAACAATCAGTATGATCCTACTCAGGCCATAGGTACTTCAAACTTCTTTTTTAGTTCGCTCAATATCGATCCATTTGATTCCAAAAAGGTGTGGTTTGCTACTGGTTGGGGTGTGTTTGGTACTAATGATGTGACAGCTCAAAAGTCTCAGTGGACTACCATAATGAAAGGTTTTGAGGAGTTGGTGGTCAATCAAGTTGTAAAAATACCCGGAGGTAAATTCCTAGCTCCTTCGTGGGATATGGGTATGATAGTCAGCAATGACACGGATTTACTACCACAGATGCAAATTGGAAATTCATCATATATCAACCACTTTACTAGCGTGGATTATGCTCCAAGCAATAAAAATATCATCGCTGCAGTTGGAAGTGATCAAAACTTTGGTTCGATTATTGGGCAGGCAGTTCGATCTGTTGATGGAGGAAATACATGGAAAAATATTACGGTTCCAGCTGGAGCTTTCAATGGAAACATATCTATCTCAGCTACCAATCCAAATAATATGGTCTGGTTCGCTCGAATTGGGTCAGGTGATGGCTCGTGGAATGGAACAGCCTTTTATACTGATGATGGTGGGGTTAGCTGGACAGATATTGCGAGTATACCACGAGGAAATTTACTTCAGATATACAGTAGTCAGGGTTTGATGTTAGCTGCTGATAGGATTAATCCAAACACATTTTATGCATATCAGTGCAGCCCGTCTACAGGTTGGCAAAATATATTTTACAAGAGTACAGATGGCGGTCGATCCTTTGCTCAAACTACGGTAAATCCAGCAGGTGTATCGTGTGCTGGTGAGTCGAGTCTCAAGGTAAATCCAACTACAACTGGTCAGCTTTGGTACAACCCAATCAATGTAGATGTAGCCGATCAAAAACTGTTTGTTAGCCCTGATGGAGGAGCAAACTGGAATGCTATCTCGGGTATTGATGGGGTGCATAGATTTGGTTTTGGGAAGGCAGCTAGCGGTCAGACAAACGCCACGATGTATGCAGCAGGCAAAGTAAACGGAGTGTATGGGATGTATTTTTCCACTACAGTAACAGCTAGTCCAAACACCCCTAATTGGCAGATTATGAGTAATAATATCGGATTTGATAATGTTAATAGCATAGATGGTGATATGGATGTATTTGGCAAAGTATATGTCGGAAATGGAGGAAAAGGGGTTTTTGTAGGGCAGGTTAGTATCAATCAGTCATGTACAAATGGATCAACTAATTCTCCAGCTTGTCCAAATATCGCACCTACTGTTTCTATCATTTCGCCCACATACAGACAGAAATTTAATCTCCCAACCAGCGTAACTATATCAATCAAAGCCAGTGATACCGACGGCACAGTAAACCTAGTAGAGGTATTTAATTCTGGTATCAAAATAGGAAATGCCACCAAAAGTAGTGGAAATGATTGGAGTTTTGTATGGACAAATCCACCCGCTGGAAACGTCATACTCACTGCCAAAGCATTTGATAATCGATCTTTAGCATCTACTTCACAACCTGTTTTAATCACGCTATTTCCGACGACTCCAGACACAACTCCGCCAAAAATCAGCATCAATGATCCATATAGCTGTGGTTCTATGATTTTTGGTAAGGTGTCTGATACCAGTGGTGTATCTACAGTCAAAGTCACTCTGACTCAGCAATCTAGCACCATAAACACAAAGACGTTTAGCGTGGCACCGAGAAATGATAATAGCTATAATATCCCGATTCAAAGTGGTAATGCTACTGGTGGTTTTTATGTTCCAGCGGGTGTGTATACAGTTAGTTATTTAGCTGTCGATTCGTTTGGAAACAGCTCAATCCCAAAAAGCTTTACAGCCAATATCCAAAATAGAGTAAATTGTAACCCAAATCCTAGTAAAATGGCGACTTTTGGTAGTTAGTTTTGTCGAATCAAATCATGGAATTCTCCTCTACCGCAACAACTACCCCATAATGATCAGTAAAATCCAAACTGACTAGTTCTATTTTTCTCTGACTTTGGGTTATGAATACATCTAGGCGATAATCAATCGGTACGATTCCCACCACACCCTCAAAAAATAATCGCTTTAAACGAGTGGTTAGACTATATGGCTTTCTGATTAATTCTTGGTTTGAGACACCTCTAAATGATGGACTATCAGATGTGTTGTAGTGTAGATCAATCTTTTGTGTCATTTCCTTTCTGTAGTTTACCTCGTCTAAATTATCTTTGTATATCTCAGGCAAAAATGTGAGAGGCTTGAGTCCGTTGATACTATTCTCGCTATTCACAGCGTTGTAGGTATTTACGTCTCCTCCAAAGTGAATATTTTTTGTTTGTACGTTTGGTTGTAGAAATTTCAAGAGCTGTTCAAAGGTTGCTAAACGAGTTTTGGGTGAGGAAAAAGCTGACCAATGCCCCGTGACTATCAATTGATCTGCATAGTGTATAGCTGTGGATGAAAAGAGAAAATTGGTTTCGTGCTCGGTATTTTCGGTGATTTCTCTGACTCCAGTTGCATCAGGTAATAGAGTTGTGGTATACTCGTCGCTGCTGCCAGCTGGAATCAAAGTCATTGTCCCAGACTCTACTATGTTACCGTATTTGCTGATTGTGGATGATTGTGGTGTGAACTGTATGTCATATATTTCCGCTAGTTTTCCGAGGGTTTCAGGACTAAATAAATTTGGGACTATATCGCAAAGATGGACAATCCTGTATCTCTTTTCCAGTAGATAATCTCCGAGGATCTGGGCGTTTTCTCTACACTTTTCGAGTCCTTTTACATCGTTTTTTTCTTGGGCTGCACGCTCGGATACGACATGGTCGACGTTGAGTTGTAGAGCCGACTGTGCGTATTCAATCGGTAGTTTAATTGTATTATTTTCAGAGTCTCCTCCAAATAACCACCATCCGAAACTGTGATCATCATAGAGTATTTCATGTTTTCCAGTTCGCCTCACTACCACTTCAGATTCTATCCAAGTTTGATCAAGTAATTCTCTATTTTCTAATCCTTTCAGCAGTCTTTGATCCCAGATTTTTTCCATGAGTACTCGAAACACCCTTCCTCTGGTATGTATATTTTCTTTGGGATTCACATTAGATTCAGCTCCTTCATTCATATTCTGCTGATCCTAGCACACAAAGGCAGATTTGGCTATTTGATATGAAATAGTTTTTTAAAAGTTTTTCGGTTGGTGGTCTCGACGCGACTTGAACGCATAACCTTTTCCTTAGGACGGAACTGCTCTATCCATTTGAGCTACGAAACCAGCAACTAGATTACTTTCAATTCTTGACAAATAGTCAAGTCGGTACCATCAGTATCAAAACAATAACCACATATACTATATTCTAAATGCCCGAAAACAACATCAAAACCAACTCTCAAACTTCAAATATGAGTCCTAAGCCTGCATCTGCCTCCACACCTAAATATATCGCAGTGGCTATACTCGGTGCTATTTTAGTGTTTGGACTGGCTGGCTGGTACGTAAAAAACAACAATGACGAAACAAAGAAAAAAGATGATATTGCTGCACAAAGAAGTAAAAAAGATGATGACGAAAAAATGAAGCGTGATGACATGATGAAAAAAATGGACAAGCAGGAAATGAGCAAAGAGACAGGCAAAGAAATGAAGATGAGTAAAGACGAACCAACGAATCCATCAGCTAATCTCAGTGGCATATACACAGGGCAAGCTGCACTCCTGACGCAGTCACTAGGTTTTCCAAAGTCTACATTTAGCTTAAACAGTGCTGATATGACTTTGGACGCTGAGGGTTTGGATCTAGCACTACTACAAAGACCAGAATTTCAAGTCGGCGGTGTATATCCAAAGGTAAAACTTGCTGCAAAAGGAAAAGTATCTCCAAAAGCTGACGACACAGTGGATCTGATAGTCACGTCACTCACACCTATGTTTGTGGTCATGCTAAACGGCACTGAAACACCTGTAGATTCTGCTTCATCTCAGGCAATTTTGATTGGGTTGTCAAAAGTAGGTATCGTTATCCCGACAATATCAGAGAGTGCCCCAGCTACCATATCAGCCACAATAAATGCTACCACCACTGGTATTTCTATCAAATCAACCTCCACCTCACCGCTTTTTGCTATGTTTGAAGGGGCTAAAGTAGGGTAGTATGTACACCAAAACCTTTTCTGAAGTTACTGCAAACGATGTATATTTAGTGGGAGGTAAAGGGGCTTCATTGGGTGAGATGACTCGAGCTGGTATTATGGTTCCAAACGGATTCGTGATTACGACCAAAGCACATACAGTCTCGACGCCAGATTTGATTGCAGAAATATATCGTGAGTTTGATATCCTCAACTGTGAGTTTGTGGCTGTTCGATCGAGTGCAAACTGTGAGGATTCAGCGGATAATTCGTTTGCAGGGCAGTTTGATACTTTTCTAAACATCACCAGAGAAAATCTGATTGAGAGTGTTCAAAAGTGCTGGCAAGGTGTATATTCTGATAGATGCAAATCCTATTTAGATGAAAAAAATATCGATCCAAACTCTGTCGAAATTGCGGTAGTAATCCAGAAGATGATTCAGCCAGAGGTCGCAGGTGTAGCCTTTACTATTCATCCAATTACCAATGACAGGAACCAAATATATATCGAATGTGCTCTCGGGCTTGGTGAGGCGGTTGTGGCTGGAATGGTCACTCCTGATGGGTATTTGTACTCAAAACAAACCAATAAAATCCTAGAGGTAGATATCAACACTCAAACCAAAGGACTTTTTAAAGACGAGTTTAATCAAAATAGGTGGCTAGATATATCTCCTGAAAAAGGAAATACCCAAAAACTCTCAAACCCACAAATCATTGAACTGGCTCAGCTATGTCTACATATCGAAATTCATTATGATTTCCCCTGTGATATCGAGTGGTGCCTGTTTGAAAACAATTTTTATATTGTCCAAAGTAGACCGATCACCACCAATACGGTCACAGAAATCAGTAATTATTCTAAAAAATACATAGCACAACGATCTCGACATGGAATTTTACCTAATCCTGCCTATTGGAATTATCTTTCGGAGTCTTCTCGATTTAGTGAACTACACGCATATATAGATGAGAGTGGGTATTTTACAGCATTTTACGAGGAGAGTGAGTGGCAAGACAATGAGCAAGAAGTTTTTCGAGAGATTCAAACCAATCCATACTATATTACCCAAGTCGTCGAAGCACAGGAAAAGATTGGACAAAAACTCCTCTCAGTTATCCATACAGCATATTCTGATTATTACACCCGTCTTGATGAATTATGTGATATGTGGGTGAAATTTGATAGGTCTCAAGTGTTTGCCTGGTTTTTGGGTGCTGAACCACTTCACAATCACCTCCAAACTCTGTACCCAAATTTGAGTCAAGGTGATTTTCATACCATGGTTACTCCTCATCAGATAACACAAGCAACAAACCAAGAGCTAGAAGTTCTTTTTCTCACGCTTCGATATCAAAGTGGTGAAACATTTGATGATTTAGCAGTACATATACATCGGATATCTCAGAAATATTTTTGGATGAGTTTTGGATACAATGGCCCAAAGATTCAAGACGCTAGTTTCTATCAAGATATAATTTTGGAAAACTCAGCTATGCGATCTCAGGATGTTCAGGCTAGAATTGAAGAAATTCAAATGATGAGTCAGAGGGTTGCGGAGAAGCAACAGAGAATAGTTTGGAGCAAAGATATTTTAAAAGAACATGTCAGATTGTTTGAGGATCTGAGACTTTTGACAGTGCTTCAGGATGAACGAAAAAGATACCATTTTCAACTGCATATTGCCTACAATGATTTGCTAAAAAAAGTTGGTATACAAAAATCTGTTGATCTTGAGTGGTTATATTATTTGACAAACGATGAGATCAAAAGTCTCAGTGCAGAGCAGATCGAAATATTGTATCAGAAACGAAAAAAAAGTGTGATAATCAGCACAGCTAATGGAGTTACGAAAATGTTTGATTCGTGTGATAATCTCTTCTCAAAAACTAAGAAGATGCTATGCGGCGAGGAGAAGTTGGTCAATATCGTACAGGACACAATATCAGGATACGGAGCAAGTCTTGGCAAAGTGACTGGCAGAATACAAAAGATCTTTAGTTCAGAAATGATTAGTGAGTTTGTAGCTGGAAATATTTTGGTGAGTGGTATGACCTCTCCTGAGTTTCCCCCAGCGATACAAAAGTCAATTGCAATTATTACGGATGAAGGTGGAATTACCTGCCATGCGGCTATAGTCGCTCGAGAATTCAAAAAACCCTGCATAATCGGTACTAAATTTGCCACCGAACTCCTCAACGATGGTGATCTAGTTGAAGTGGATGCAAATAGCGGTGTGGTGAGGATTTTGGAGAGATTAATCACTCTTTAGAGGTGTGGATTTCTTTGGTTTTGCCCTCGATCTTGGTGTTTTTGTGGATGTTTTTGGGATTATTCCTAATTGGATTGTCAGTCTTTCTCGCACTTGCTTTCTAATATCGCTAATTATTTTACCGTTTTTTTGCCTAGTTTCTGCGTAATCTAGCATGTGCTTTGAGATCTCAATCACGTCTTTTGGAGTTTTACAGTGGGTATATTCGGGGCACCAGTATTTGATGTACTGCAGATCTGGATCACGTTCTGTCATGTTTGTATCTGGGTTGTATATCCTAAATGTCTGCGAAAACGGATTGGTAATTCCAGCCTGCATTTGCCACTGCCAGTGATTGATAGCCACATCTCCATCGACCAGTTGAGTCATGAAATACTGCGCCCCCCAATGCCAACTCACCCCACAGTTTATCGTCAAAAATGTAGCATTCATAGCTCTCATCCTAAAGTTCATGTATCCTTGGGTGTTGAGTTGCCGCATAGACGCATCGACCATAGCAAATCCTGTTTGTCCGTTTTTCCATCGCTCAAAATACTCTACCCTCTCGCCCTGTAACTCTATAAATTGATATACCGAATTAAACTCAGGATAGTGGTTTTGCCAGCCAATACTCGGATCCTTTACTAGTTTACCATTAAAATGATCTCTCCAGCGTAGCCTTTCTTCGAATGATTTTAGGGAAAAGGCGTGTTTTGAATTGATTTGTAGTCGTTTTTGGCGGGATCTTTGATAAATTACTCTAGTTGAAATAGTCCCAAAGGCTATGTGCGGGCTTAGGTGTGAAGTTGCTCCAATTTGCGATAACCACGGGCGTGAAAGTTTCCAGTGATAACCATCTGATCTGTGTTCCAAAAAACTCTCGAGTACCAGATGAGCACGGGTCTCGCCCCCAGTAAACAGCTCAGATTTGGGTTGGTTGGTAGTATTAAATCTATCCAGAAGTTGTTGCGGCTGTGTGCTGACTATACCTTGTCTATCATGATCCATAATCTCATAATTAATAATCTGTGTTGGCTCTGGAAATAGTTGATTTTGTTGATGTGTATAGTATTCTTTGCCCCAATTCTCTCCATATTTATGGTTAGGTGTCGTAAAGTTACTCATCCCCTGCATCACCTTCCAGTTATTCTTTTCAAATAGTTCGCGCACTTGTTTGTCTCTCTCTAGCCCATATCGTACCTGTGTATCTTCACTAAAATACAATTCAGGAACCAAACCAATCTTTTGTAGGCTAGTTGCTAAATGTGTCAGCGACGATAGCGTATTTCCCTCCAAGATGGTGAGTTTGGATCCGAGATCATTCAACCTGTTATCTAAATCGACCAGTGATTCAAAGAGAAAATGCACTCGTTTCCAGCCTATTTGCGGTTGATTATAAAACCAAGGATCTACACAAAAGACAAATATAGTCGGGTTTTGGTTGGTGGTTGCTAGGTGTACAATCTGACTATCAAGTAGTCTCAAATCACGGCGAAACCAAACGATGTTTATGGATTGTGTGGATCTCAAAGATGTTGTTGAGGGTGTCGTTTGAAGTAGCATCTGGTTCATCACAAAGAGAATATCTAAAGAGTTTACTCATCCAAAGATTTATGTAAAGCCAGAGTTAAAGGCAGAACTACTATTTCGAAATCCACGAAAATAAATAGTTACTTTGCAAAAAGCTAATTGAGTGCTAATATATGCTCATTAATGGCAGAAAAATTAGTTGATACAGACATACAAAGTCGAAAATTCCTCCTAGGCGGTGCACATTCGATTGCTCAATGGTTGGCTTTTATGACTGGGAAAGAGAGTAAACCTGCTGGTGAATATAGAGATAGGACAAAAGAATATATTGATACACTTAACCAGATGTTTGCCCTTCCGAAGGTTGTGTGTGGCTCAGCTGAAAACACTGTAACTATAACCCAAGAAATGAGTGATGGAGAATGGTATGGTGAAGCACGATTATCTGAGTACTATAGAAAATTCCTTACTCTAATGGCAAAAAAAATAGAATCCCAAGAACGCACAGCTGTGAGGATAGTCGAAGAAGACATAACCAGTGTGTGTGAACTTTTTTACAAACCTCGGAAAATAAGATGTAAAACATCAACAGGTTCTATCATTATTACACTGACTCCTATAGGGATAGATGAGGATTGTCGTGTATATTATTTAGTTAGTCCAGAAGTCAAACCACTAAAAAATATTTTGAACATGCAGTTTAATATGCAGTATTTTTTGGATGGCAAAGTACCAATAAATGTAAACGGTGAATCTCTGAGAGCAAATCAAATTAGAGTTGTCAGTGGTCAAGATATCACACTAAATATTGCCAAAGATAAATTTACTATCACAATTCCTCAACCAAGTTTCCCGCAAGGGTTAGAGAAAATGTATAATCAAAGTATCTCAGCTATGAACGCACCTCGGTACGTAAATTATAGCAATATGCCACAACCGTCATCGCAGAATAATGTAGGTATTCAGAGAGAAGTTGTTGGGAATAAATGTGTTTTGGCCGTCACTCTGGATCTAGGAGGATTTAGCGATTATCTCAAGCAAGCTAGCGAGGGAAAAATATTTCAGAATGGAAAAAGACTCACACTATACCAAGCCAAATCTGGAGTAAACCAACTTCTTTCGATGATAGAAACACAAATCTATACACTATTCCAAATGAGCAGTTTTATGGACAGCAAAGTCACGTTTACTGGTGATGGACTACATATCTGGGTACCAATCGAGAATCGATCAGATGGTATGAAGGAACTACTCGTAAATATTGTGAGTAGAATCTATACAATCATCGAATCAAATCGTACTCAATCTAATATTACATTGCCAACTAGAGTCGGAGTCGCGATATCAGCAACAAGTAACCCGGGGGACGCAATAGCCAGATCAGAAATCGCCCAAAGTACAGGGAAAGGAGTTCTTGCAAGTGGAAAATTGGATAGGAAGAATTTTGTGATGATGCTTGGCCCGTATCTCTCTGACACAATCGACGTGCCTACAATGCGCATAACAGGTTGTGCTGGTTTACTCAAATCACTACTACCAGAACAAGAGGTTGGTATATTTGAACCAAAGCTTGCACCAGCCTAATCATTTGACTTGGATCGCTGTTATTTTTTGGCTGCAGTTTTTTATTGACACAAATCTGGTCTGCGTAGATGGTCTCATACATGAAACTCGGTCCGTACAACCTCCATCGACCCAATGTACTGCACATTCGTGATTTTGAAATAGATCTAAACAAGCCTATTTATCATCTCTGGGGTGAAAACGGCGTAGGAAAATCAACCCTCCTAAAACTCATTCTGAATCAGTGCATAACCCAAAAAATACCTTTTGCTTTTGTAGATCAAAACTATCGATTGAGTTGGATGTGGTGGATGAGTGTCAGAGAAAACCTCATGATGCCCCTAAAAAATACTAAAAAGAATATTACCAGTCTCAACGATCTGCCAGAATATCAATCTCAGCAAAGTTGGCTCACACAGCTCATAGATACTCCCGCTGGATACCTAGACAAGATACATCTCAGTGGGGGGCAACTACAGCGACTGGTTATGTTTCGTGAGCTACTCCTCAAGCCGCGAATAGTGCTACTGGATGAAGCCTTTTCCGCACTTGATATCGATGTCGTGAGACAACAAACCCAATGGCTCCTAGATCAACAACAAACAACTGGTTTTCAGATTATTTCTATTGCTCATGATCGCCGTGTGCTAGACTGTATGCCGGGTGTTGTCATGAATCTCAGTCTGTCATCAACCAAAGAATTAGAATGCAAGTATGTCTAAATTCCTCAAAATACTAACAAAGATACCGACCAAAACATCTATCAAAATGGTAGCTATTTGGCTTGCAATCGTCTGTGTGTGGGAGTTTTTTGTGAGCAGTAAACTATTTGCATCAAAAGCATTTTTTGCCTCACCATCTCAAATCATTGTCGAATTTACTCGTGTAGATTTTTGGAAGCTTTTGTCGCTGGATGTAGCAAATTCAGTATCTTTGATTGTCATTTCACTCTGTACTGGGTATGTCATTTCAAACGGTATTTTGCTGATTACGGCATATAGCACTATTCTTTATCGCCTTCTCAAGCAACTTGATGTGGTCTGGAGGTATTTCCCAATTCCAGCCTTGATACCATTTGGGATTGTGTTTTTTGGGCTGAGTATCGGTAGTAATATTTTTATACTGACATTTTGCACAATCGTACTCTATACTTCTCACTGCATCACGGTTATTGAGCAGGAGGAGAAATCATACAAGCTTAGTCAAATTGCTTGGGGTATACGACCATTTCAGAGGTTTCGGTTTTTTATTTTACCACTCACCAATGCTCTCAACTACAGAGTTTGGTCGAGTTTAGTGGTCTGGGTATTTGGTGTGGAAATCATCGTAGAAATGCTCCTTGGCGGGGTGTTTGGTTTAGGCATTCGTCTCCTTCAGTACCAGCAACTCTATCAAACTAGTAGACTTTTCGCATATCTTTTAGTGATTATTTCAATCTCATTTTTGCTTGAGTTTGGCTTGACGAGACACTTTCAGAATCTTCAGAGAAACTTATATAAACAATTCACTGGTGCGATTATTGGGTTGCTTATTATTGTTTCGTTTGGCTTTCAGATATTTAGCTCGGTGAAATCAGACTCAAGCAGAGCGATAATCACCTACAAAGCTACTTTGAATCTACCATTGATGGTGTATGCTCAAAAATTTAATTCTCTCAAAGCAAAACTCCAATTTGTGGCTAGCGGTACACAGGTGATGGATGCTCTGCAGGCGGGTAAAGCAGAGATAGGTGGCTACGCAGATATGCCAAATGTGTTGACTGGAATCGACAAAAATCCTGACCTCAAAGTCCAGAGTCAAGTAGTAGAGACCAAGGATCAACCCACGCTATTTCTGATTTCTCGCAAACAGGTTTCGATTGATAGTTACGCTGATTTGAGTGGATCCAAAATTGCATACGCACCAAATAACCCTCTGATTAAAAATGGACTGGACTTTACACTATTTTCCAACGGCACAAATACTGGCGGCATTCAGTATAGTAGTAGCAACGACCCAAACTCACTAGTGCAGGCGTTTAATGCAGGGAAATATGATTCTTTTCTTGGCCCAGAGCCGTTTGTTAGTGATATCGAAAAAAATACTGGCATCAAGAGGGTAAATACTGATGTGTCACTGATTCGCGGAGTTAATTTTACTGCACTTCCTCTGGCTGGATTGGTACTCAACTCCAAGCTTTTGAGCGACACAGACAAGACTCAGTTTTCACGGGATATTTCTAGTAGTTTAGACTTTATTCGTAGTCACACTGATACGTCTCACAAGGCTACAGGTGAGCTACAATCGATTTTGCGTCAGTACGAAATGTCCGAAGATGTGCTCCTATCTCAGTACCAAATAAGCACCGAAGTAGACACCGAAAATACCAAAAAACTCATCCAGCTCATCAATCTGTTTGACTCTCAATCCAAGCTATCTCCAGACAAAGTAGCCGAAGTATATATACCGTGAGTAGGGCTTGTTTGCTGTAAAATATTTCTTGACTAGTTGAAGTAAATCTCAAATCTTTTGTTGTAAATCTGTTGTATGTTTCCGTATATTTTTGTGTTGATGTGTTTGTTTGTATCTCCGTTAATTATTGCTTTGTTTATTCCCAAAAAATATGTGTTGAGGCGGGAAGCCATTATCCAGAGGTCGACGTCTGAAGTTTTTGATTATGTGAAAATGCTGAAAAACCAAGAGTATTTTAGTAAGTGGGTGATGACCGATCCAGATTTAAACCCGAGCTACGTAGGTGTGGATGGTCAGATTGGTGCAAAACAGGCTTGGAAAAGTCAGTTAAAGGGTGTAGGAAAAGGTGTCCAAGAGATCAAAAAAATTGTCACAGATGAAAACCAAGGAGGCGAAATCCAGTTTGAAATCAAATTTGAAAAACCATTCAAAAGCACGTCCCAAAGTGCTATAATCGTAGAAAGAATTGCTGTAGATCAAACAAAAAATGAGCAAACCAATAAAGAGCAAACCAAAGTCACTTGGGAATTTAGCGGAAACATGGTATATCCTATGAACATTATGTTATTGGTGATTTCCATGGAAAAAATTCTAGGAGGCGACATAGCAACCAGCTTAGGGACTCTAAAAAAAGTATTGGAGAATTGATTCCTAGTGTTCCAGTTATACTCTAGTAGAAAATTAAGCTCTATTTTTAGCCAGCGTGCTTGCCCTGAGTTCAGCGAGTCTATTTTTATCCACTATTTCCTCTTCAGTGGGTGTGGCGTACTCACGTATTTCTGCTAAAATTTTCTCTATCCTTTCTGCGCTTACTAAATTAAAAATTGCTTGTGAAAGTGATTGACCGTCGAGAGATTTAAAATTATTGTTTTGTCTCTCTGCGTCGTAGAAATCTGCTATTGGATTAGTGTATTTCCTGATGCGAAAAAGTGATAAAAATATGTACTTTTCAGCTTCACATGTTGTCAGTTTTGATATGTCCTGTGACCGTAATGTTGATCGTAGTAATCTGAGCATTTCTCTTGGGCCTTGAGCCCAGTTTGTCGTTCGAGTATCTCCAAATAATTGTTGGGCAAGGGGAATCTGCGGTGTGGGTTCTGAATCTTTACAATGGGTTGATTGTTCTAAAACTGCTGCCCCCCCCCAGAGCAGTGGTGCTATGGCTGATTTCTTTATTGTGAAGTCGCTCCAGTCATGGCTATCAGTTCTTTTAAACGGTTCAGTAAATGTAGGTAAGTTAGACATAATAGCTTTAGCCTACCAACCTTTTTTCTTTTAGTCTAAATTTACCGAGACAATTTTTAAACCGTTTTTGACAGCGATGACTATACTGTCTAGCCACTCTTGGTCTCCTATTCTTTCTTTGGGTATAAGGTATGTCGCGTGTCCTATTTTTCTGTTTGGTCTTGCACTTTCCTTTCTATAATCATGCACAAAAATCTCTCCGTCTTGAATCATTTTCATCACATCTGCACTACAATCAACTCGGTAATTGCCGTTATAAATATCCTCTGGGCCCAGTATATTTATCATGATAGATGGTTTCGACTCTAGGCTGAGAGGTACTGAAATACGTGCCATGAGATCGGTCATCATTCTAAACTGCGACACTGTATTTGCCTCGATTGTATGGTGACCACTGTTGTGGACTCGTGGAGATATTTCATTGATGAGCACTTCGCCGCTTGGTGTGACAAATAGTTCTACTCCAAATACTCCATTACTACCAAACGCAAGTGCTGATCTTCTCGCTATATCCATAATTTTCTCTTGAGTTTCTGGGTCGAGTGTAGTCGGGTTGAATTGGTAGTCTAGGGTGTTGTGCTGAGTAAATTGCATTTCCACTGGGGAGTAGGTGTGAGCAAAATTATTTTGGATGACCACTATGACCGCAATCTCTTTTTTGTGCTCTACAAATTCTTCGATCATACACGCACCACAATCAGCTGGGATATTTGTTACCTGACTTTTGTTTCTGATTATTTGGACACCTTTTCCATCGTAGCCGCCGCTAGCTGATTTCCAAACAAACGGGTATTTGTGCAGGTCTCGATTTGTAGCTTGTAGTATCTCATCTCGATTTTCATACCGTGTAAAGCCAGTCGCTGGAATATCTTTTTCTCTATAAAACTCTTTTTGCCTTAGTTTATTTTGTAAAATTCCAATAGTCTCTGCATTCGGGTAGATTGTCACCCCTTCATTTTCTAGTTTACTCAGGGCGTCTACATTTACCCATTCACAGTCTAAAACCAAAGCCTTGGATTTCCTACCAAAACTGAGAACATCATCGTAATTTCTTATATTTCCCTCAAAAATCGTCTCGCAGTAGTTTGCAGCTGGACAATCTCTACTTTCGTCCAAAACAATCATCTGATCTTTTGAAAAAACCACACTATACATAGCAATCA
>JAYWFX010000078.1:0-6058 GCA_043778575.1 bacterium
AAGACCTTGGTAAAGAATCTAGCATATAACAGGTGCATTGTGGAGTGTTCAGCACCGATAATATACTGATCTACTGGCATCCATTTTTTCATCTCAGCAGCATCAGCAAGGAAATCAGTGTTTTTGGGTGAGCAGTATCGGAAAAAATACCAGCTAGAGCAGCAAAATGTGTCCATAGTATCTACTTCTCTACGAACTCCATCACCGTATTTTACTTCAGCTTCGTCATGAAAACCTATATGATCAATGAGTGGAGATCGCCCTGTAGGCATAAAGTTCACGTCATCTGGCAACAACACAGGTAAATCTGATTCAGGAACCAAGCTTTCGATACCATCTCTATCATAAACAATAGGAATAGGAGAACCCCAATATCTCTGCCTAGAAACCAACCAATCACGAAGTTTGTAGTTAGTTACACGCTTTCCAATCATGTTTTGCTCTAGACTGAGTATTATCTTTTCTTTACCTTCATCAAAATTTAGACCATTAAAATCACCAGAATTAGCCAAGAAATAATCTCTAGGATGTTTTTTTATAGCAGAGTAGGGGATAAACTCCTGTTGTTGTGTAGTGTATATTATGGGTAAATTGTATTTCTGAGCAAATTCATAATCTCTCTGATCCTCACCCGGCACTGCCATGATCGCCCCAGTACCATATGTAGAAATCACATAATCAGCAATATAAACAGGTATTTCAGCTCCATTTATCGGGTTTAGAGCCATAATACCAGATAGTTTTACACCTGTTTTATCTTTATTTGACTCTCTCTCAAGGTTGGTTTTGAGTTTTGCTAACTCTAAATACTGATCAATCTCAATACTATTCTCCGATTGATTCCTGTATTTCTGCACAACTGGATGCTCTGGAGCCAACACTAAAAAAGTAACTCCAAAAATAGTATCCACAGCCGTAGTAAAAACTGTGATATTCTCGTTTTCTCCTAATAAATCATTGATTTTAAAAACTACTTCGACTCCCTCACTCTTACCTATCCAGTTTCTTTGCATCTGTTTTGTACTTTCTGGCCAATCTAGTGAATCTAAATCATTGAGTAACCTATCAGCATAATCAGTAATCTTGAAAAACCACTGACTCATATATTTTTGTTCAACTATAGCACCAGATCTCTCTGCAGTACCATCAGCCAAAACCTGTTCATTTGCGAGAACTGTCTGATCTACAGGATCCCAATTCACCAAGGCTTCTTTTTTGTAGGCTAAACCACGTTTGTAGAGTAGGGAAAATATCCACTGCGTCCATCTGTAGTATTCTGGTCGATGAGTAGCAATCTCACGATCCCAGTCGTAGCTCAAACCCACTTGCATGAGTTGATCTGTAGAGACTTTGATGACCTCGTCTGTGTTTGGTCGGGGATGAATCCCAGTTTTTATAGCATAGTTTTCAGCAGGTAATCCAAAAGCGTCCCAGCCAATCGGATACAACACACTATAGCCTCGCATTCGTGCATAGCGTGCAGTCACATCACTACCCACATAGCCTTTTATGTGACCGACATGCATAGCGTAACCACTAGGATAGGGAAACGTCTCGAGTATATATTTTTTCTTTGAATCTGGCTTTAGGGTAGGGGTGCGATACAGGCCGTCATCACTCCATTTTTTCATCCATTTTGGCTCGATTTCCAAATGATTATAGTTTGTCATGCCCTGGTTTTACCCACTTTCTATGTGCTTGTCAACTGACAATTCCGACCTTATGTTTGAATTAATATTTGTACTATGGCACGGATCAAAGCCTATCAAAAACGATCGATGTACCATCAAATAATTATGCGTGTGTTGTATTATCTCAAATTTTTTTTGCTTGAGTTTATATAATTTTAGATATAGTTTTCTACGAATACCGAAGTTTTGAATCATACAAATACGCATTTAGACCTTGCATATAGAACAATACAAATAAATTATATTTTAGTCAAGTAGTAAACAGCAAGATTCAGCAAGTATCTATTTATCGTCTATTTCCTCATACTTATTTAGCATCTTTAGAAACAATTGTGAATTACTAAGGTCTTGTTTAGTGCGTAAGGCTTTAAATTTATTCACCAATGACTCCTTTACGGTAATGTTTCTCAGTTTCTCAGTGCTAGCATTTTTAGGTCTACCAGCATTTTTTCTTACTCCACCAGAATTTGCCCGAGCACCACCCCAAGTGCTCTTTTTTTTCATATCTTTTTCAGCCATACATATACTCCAACACAAGATCTAAAATTGCATTCGATTATGAGTAGAGTAGGGGGATGAGGCGGATTTTGTCAAAAAGATAAAATATAACTAATCTAACTACATGTCTCAAATCGAATTACCACAACAACCAGTAGAAAATAACAGAGAAAGACCGTTAATTTTTATGAATTTCAAATCAATTAATAGAGAAGAAATGCTTAAAGGATTTAATAAAGAAGATTTAGAGTGGGTTATGGATAAATATGTGAAGAGCATATCATTTGGAGTAAAATATTTGGAGTAAAATACTTGAAAGAAAAACTGGCAGAGGGAAACAGTGGTTTTGTTTGCATGTTTGATGGATATGACAAATACCCAGATGATAAAAATATGTTGCTAGTTCATGCCCTATGCAACCTTGGTGAGTGTTATGATAATTGTAGTAATCCTAGAAGATACGAAGAAATACAAGAAGGTGAGGGCGGCAGAGCTGTGTTAGATGGTTTATCTGAAGATCAATATGTAAAAGGATCTTCACAAGAAATGGGGATGGCTGTAACATTCTTAAAAAATGGAGGAGTAACAATAGCTTTCCAAAAAGTAAAAAACGCAATGCCAGACTCAATGTAAAAAAAGCAAAGTATACAGTAGTGTGTCTATAAAAAATAAACTTGTCAGGGACAAAATACCTGAAATAATCCAGTCCCAAGGGCAGTCTTGTACTACCAGAATTTTGGATGAATCTGAGTTTGAAACAGCTCTCAAAGCTAAATTATATGAAGAATATTTAGAATATATTGCGGATGATTCTACTGAGGAAATTGCTGATATGCTAGAGGTCATCGACGCTATTTTACACCTCAGAGGATTATCGATCCGAGGCCTCGAGTCGATGAGAGCAAAGAAGGTGGAGAGGAATGGTGCCTTTGATAAGAGAGTTTATTTGATGAAAACTGTTGATGCTATAAAACCTACTGAGTTGAGTGATTTTGCTGGATCTCAGCGATCAGACTCAGACACCGAAAGTACTACACATCAAAACTGAAGATGAGTCAGAAAATCATTTGGGTTGATAATCTTAGTATGATTAAACTCTCCAAGTATGAGTAAATCCTTGTCTCCAGAAACCAAAAAGTCAGCGTGTATTTCCAATGCTAACTCTAAAAACATATTATCCTTTGGATCTCTACAAATGTCTAAATGCGTTTGTACTTGGATTATTTTGTGACTTGCTTTCAAAATTTCTATAAATCGAGTGACACTACTAGAGGATAGATTTCTTTTTGCTTTTGCTGCTATCTCGAAAACTCTACTTCCTAAAAACTTTCCTTCAATTTCACACCATATTTGCATAGAAGTGTACAGAGTCAAGCTGGTGTCTGTCAGTACGGTTTTCAAAGCTGTTTCTGGAATATTATCAAAAATAAGGGCTGATAGCAGTACATTGGTGTCAAAAATGACTTTTTTCATATTACTTTCTATCCAAAATACTATTTACGAGGTCATACATCTCATCTTCTTGAGGGATGTTTTGGGGGGTTGGTAGACTGTCAAAAAATGTTATGAGTTCTCCTTTTGCCTCTATTTGCTTTTGGTTATGTATCTCACTCAACAGCATTCGCACGATAGCATATTATGCTGTAAAACTACATCTTAAAAAGGTGATTGTCAAACTATTTTTCTAAGAATCTCTTAATTAGGGCATGTTTAGCTTGCATAGATATTTCTATATCTAATTTGTCCAGTTTAGACAGGCATTGGGAGAGAACTTCACCACCCAGTTTGTGTTCTAGTGTCTTTTGGATTAGCCACTTGGTGATCTCTGGGTTTTTAGGCAAAAAAGAACCGTGCATATAGGTTCCAATGGTGTTTTTCTTTACACACCCTTCAATTTTTTCTTCAAAGTTATTGCCAAAACCTCTGACTACCTTGCCCAGTGGGTAGGGAGTAGGGTCTGTAAAATACGTCTGACCACCATGATTTTCAAAACCAACCAACCTGACCCCCTCTAACCCTGCAATCTGACAATCCTCAACTATATTTCCGATACATCTGGACTGAATTTGTGCATCCATTGCCTTTGTGACCACTGGAAACCATCCTAAACCCTCTAGCTCTACACCATTTCCCGTCAAAAACCGCTCGCCAAACAGTTGGTATCCACCACAAATAGTCAGCAGTGGTCTGTCATTTTCCAAATCGTCTAAAATTGAAGCTTTTTTTCCCATCAGATCACTAGCAACTTTTTCTTGTTCTTTGTCCTGACCTCCTCCCATAAAATATATATCAGTGTGCTCAGGTAACTCTGCAGCTATCTCAACTGGCTGATAAATAACCTCTATATCAATCTCGCGATAAAAGTATTTGAGTGCTATGATATTTCCCATATCTCCGTAGAGCGACATTGAATTAGGGTACAGGTGGGTGATGTTGATTGTGGTGGACATTTAACGGTATTAAATAGAAAATGTAGTCGATAGTTTCACGTCAAGTAATTGAAGACCGTCTCGCCGCACAACTCAGACCTAAAAGCAGAGACTAATCTATGAAAAAACTTGACAAACACTAGATTTATTCTCCATGGTGTGGTAACTATAACTTATAGTTTACATTATTATGGCCGATCAATTTTCAAGAAATAAAACTCACGTTAATGTAGGTACTATTGGTCACGTTGATCATGGTAAGACTACTTTGACAGCTGCTATTTGTATCTATTCAGCAAAACACGGAAATGCAAAGTCAAGAGATTACGCATCAATCGACGCTGCTCCAGAGGAAAAAGCACGTGGTATCACTATCAACACTGCTCACGTAGAATACGAAACTGCAACTAGACACTACGCTCACGTTGACTGTCCAGGACACGCTGATTATGTAAAGAACATGATTACTGGTGCTGCTCAAATGGACGCCGCTATTTTAGTAGTAGCTGCAACTGACGGACCTATGCCTCAGACCAGAGAACACATTTTGCTCGCAAGACAAGTTGGTGTACCAAAGCTTGTAGTATTTTTGAACAAGTGTGATATGGTTGCCGACGAAGAAATGATCGAATTAGTTGAAGAAGAGGTCAGAGATTTGCTCACCAAATACGGTTATGACGGTGCATCCACACCAATCGTAAAAGGCTCAGCTCTCAAGGCATCAGAAGGCGACGCAACCTACGAAGCAAAGATCCAAGAATTGCTAGACACACTAGACACATATATCGAAGATCCAATCCGTGATGTAGACAAAGCATTTTTGATGGCTATCGAGGATGTATTTACAATCACAGGTCGCGGTACTGTCGTAACAGGTCGTATCGAACGTGGTGTCTGTAACCTAAACGATACAGTAGAAATCATCGGTTTGGTAGATAATCAGGTCACTGTAGTCACTGGTATCGAAATGTTTAACAAGCAGCTAGATCGAGGACAAGCAGGAGACAACGCTGGATTACTACTTCGTGGTGTCAGCAAAGATCAGGTTCAGAGAGGACAAGTTTTGGCTAAACCAAAGTCTATCACTCCACACACTGAATTTGAAGCTCAAGTATATGTTTTGACAAAGGAGGAAGGTGGTCGACATACTCCAATTTTACCGGGATACAAGCCACAATTCTATATCAGGACAACTGATGTAACTGGTGCTTTGACTTTTGCTGATCCAAACAAGCAAATGGTACTACCTGGAGACGTAGATGTAGCTATGAAAGTAGTCCTAGAAAAGCCAGTAGCTATCGAAGATGGAATGAAATTCGCTATCCGTGAAGGAGGACGAACCATCGGAGCTGGTGTGGTCACCAAGATTACAAAATAGTTTCAGTTTACAACTAGTTTTTTATGAGCTACCCTTAGGGGTAGTTTTTAGTATAAAAAATA
>JAYWFX010000079.1:0-18568 GCA_043778575.1 bacterium
ATATCCAAACCAAAATTATGTGTTTTACTGAGTAGTTTTAACTCTTCTATATTTCCGTTGGTGTCACGACCAAAATGGAAGTCGGATCCCTCCACAAGATACTTCATATTAAGCTTTGCAATCAAAACGTCTCCTACAAAGGATTCAAAGTCAAGATTGTATATCTGCGAAAAAGGCAATACAACACACAAGTCTACACCATATTTTTTTAGAAAACTGATTTTAGTTTCTGGATCTAATATTTGCAAGTGATTGCCAGTAGGAAAAAAGTATTGATGCGGATGAATATCAAAAGTGACTACGGTCGTTAATAGGTTGTTTTCTTTGGCTCGTTGTTTTGTAGTTTTGATGAGCTGTTGATGACCTAGATGTACCCCGTCAAAATTACCAACTGTGATAGCTGTGGGCATGTCGCATTCGAGTTCTGAAATATCAGTTATGATACGCATATTATTGTTGTAAACCACTCCATAGTGATTAGATTTTGTCAATTTCCATCGAGAAATTTTAGGTTGCCGCGGAAAAACTGACCGATTCCTGATACCCCCAGTTTAAATTGAGTTACTCTGTCAACCCCAAATCCAAAGGCAAAACCTTGGTAATCAGCAGGGTCAAACCCAAAATTTTTGATAACATCTGGATGAACTAAACCTGATCCTCCGATTTCAATCCACTTGGTGTTTTTACAAACTCTGCAGCCTTTCTGTTTGCAAAATGGACATGATATATCGTATTCCATGCTCGGAATAGTGTAGGGGAAATAGCTTGTTCGAAACCTAATTATTAGAGAACTATCATCGAATATTTGTGCGAATAGTCTTTGTAGTATGGTCTTGAGGTGTGATATGGTTACAACTTTATCGATCACCAAGCATTCAATTTGATGAAACATAATATCGTGAGTAGCATCTATGTTTTCGTTTCGATAGACTTGTCCAGGAGATACCATTTTTATAGGTGGTTCATGGGTTTTCCCATATCGTAATTGCACTCCTGAAGTATGTGTCCTCATAACAAGGTTTTCGCCAGATTCATCTTTTTGGTCTAAATAAAATGTGTCTTGCATGCTGCGAGCAGGGTGATAATCGGGCATATTTAACTCAGTAAAACACAGCTGTTGAGTCTCCACCAACGGTCCATCGGCAATATCAAATCCCATTTTTTCGAATATTTCTAAGATATTACGAGTTACTTGAGTGATTGGGTGAAGCCTACCTGCGTGAGATTCTTTATATTTTCTTGAGTAAAATGTCGGATCGTATACCTTGAAATTATCTTTTTCTTGCTCGTGTTGGATTTGAACTATACGCTGATCACAGGCACTAAACAGTGTTTGACGCAATATATTTAATTCTTTCCCAAAGTCTTTCTTTTTGTCGTTTGAAGCTGTGGCAATTTTATTTTTTAACTCTTGTATATCTCCTGAACCAGCTAATTCATCTCGCATTGAGATACATTGGTTTACTGATTCAAGTTCTGCAAAATATGTGAAATATTCATCCATAATGTATTAGTTTGAGATATGTGTCTTTTTTGGCGGAAAAGGAGAGATTCGAACTCTCGATACGGTCACCCGCATAACACTTTTCGAGAGTGTCCCATTCAACCGCTCTGGCACTTTTCCGTATCATAATTACTGTATTAATTTATATATGTATGTCAATCCAAAACTATACACCTTCTTTAATCCCCATATAATCTAAACTATATTTCATCATATCTGAAAAACTTTGACCTAATGCAGCCCCAGCAAAATTTACGACTTGACCGCGTTTTGGCTCAGAAACTTTTACAAGAACGATAATCGGATCGCTGCTCTTTGCATTAAAACCTATAAATGTCTGATCATAGATACCATGATTTCTATTACAAGCGTAGCTACACTGTTGACCGTTATAGGGTCGATTTATCTCAGCAGTGCCAGATTTACCAGCAATTGTATATCCAGATACCTGAGCCATGGTTCCACCAGCACCTTTAGTGCTTACCATTTGTATCATGCCTTCCGTTACTTGTTGTGCTGATTGACTTGTGATTATCGGGGTAGTGTGAGCAATGTTTGAAATTATTTTTCCTTCTTGTTTGACTTTGTCTTCGGTGCCATTTGCATATTTAATTTTTTCTACCAGATATGGCTCAATCATATATCCATTGTTTGTGATTGTCGTATATGCACGTATGAGTTGGATTGGTGAAATGAGTGGCCCCTGTCCAAAACCATCCTGTGCATAGCAATACTGACAGTTGATATCATTTTCAAGAGCCTTTAGGTTTCCTCCATTTTCCCCTGGTAATCCTAGTAGTGTAGGTTTGTTAAAGATGAATTTATCTTCAAATATCTGTTTGAGTTTTTTATTTCCGAGCGTGTCTACAATATCAGCGATACAGGTGTTTATTGACCAAGTTATGCATTCATTTGTTCCTACTTTGCCCAAGTAGCCAAATGATTTATTTTGAGCGTTGCTAATCACTAGTTTATTGCCATTATTTTCGCGATATATTTTACCATTTGTATCATAATCTTCGAAGCTAAAGTTAGCAGGTATGCCAAGCTTCTGACCTTTTGTACCCACACTTCCAATCTGATATTCATTCAGCGCTGCAGCTATAGTGAGTGGTTTCATGACAGATCCTACTTCATAGTCTAGTGTGGGTATATTTCTAAATGATTCAGGTTGTGACTCATTGTATTTATTTGGGTCAAAAGTTGGGCTAGAACTCATCGCTAGTATCTTACCTGTCTTTGCTTGCATTACTATGATTGTGCCGTCTCTTGGTGCACCGTTTTCGTTTGTGTTGCGCTTCATTGTTTCTTCTAGTACTTGTTCAGCTTTTTGCTGGAGGTTTTTATCTATGGTGGTAAAAATATTTGCTCCGTGAACTACGTCCAGATTTTGATTGTTGTCACCTGTGCCCGGATACCTTTTTCCATTCAAACCAGATAGTATGTCACAATATTTTTGCTCTAAGCCATAGTATCCGACTTGGTATTCAGTATTTTCTACTGTACCGTCAAAAGATCTAAAAGTTCCCCTCTTTTCATTTTCTAATACGGTTTGTTTGCAGTTTGTGTTTATAGCGTCTTCTCTAATTACAGGTGATTTTGGCACATAACCTATAGTTGAGGCTAACAATTTGTTTTCAGAATAAATTCTAATATCTTTTTCCTCTAGGTGTAAATCTACAGAAGTGAGTATTTTGTCTTTTGTGGCATCGTCCCCTAGTTTCTCCAGGACGTCTTTTTGCTCTTGTGTGATACTTTTTTTTAGTACTGAATACTCTGCCACTTGGTCTTTTTCTAAATCTTCTTCTATCTGTGTCTTTACTTGATTATATGGCAGGTTTAGATTTGATGAGATAATATTTACTATATTGGGTAGATTCTCACCATCTCTCAGCACTTTACTGAGTTTTTTTGGGTTGTAAACTAGATTTGCAGAATTTACTGTCTGAGTTACAGGTACGTAGCGTTTTTCGTTGATTTGGTTCTGGCTGAGATCTTGGATAAATATTTGTCCCCGCTTCGAAGATATGAGTTGGAAATAGTTGGTTGCGACCTTTTGTTGACTGTTGGTAACAGGGTTTTTACCAAATACCTGGAGTGTTGCAAAGTGATGTATAATTATTACAAACAAAGAAATAAAAATAACCTGCACTACCAATTCCCTCGAAGCAACCTTGATAATGAGGGAGATAAATTTTTTTGCAAAAGGTGGTGTGTTTAGTTTGGGAATTTTTTTCCAATGATTAGTAAAAGCTTGTTGAAAATATTCACTACTCGGTGTTCTTTTTATTTTATGCTCATGTACCCAAGGGTGTTGCCGAGTGTTCTTCTTTCGATTTATAGGTGTATTAGCCCCAAATATTTTATTGATGAAATTACCAACCTGCGATTTAGATTGTATTTGTTTCTTTCGACTGGGTTTCACAATTCTTGTCATTACAATGACTAATGCACACAAACACCTCACAATCTGTCAACCGACGCTTCTACTCTTCCCAGATTTTTTCGGTCTGAATCTTTATGTACCTTGAGAGTCGTGGCAGATTATCAGCTAAGTTTTTTAATGGTATATTCCCGACTAAATTATCAAGTGAATTGTATGCTTCTGGGTTGAGACCTATTAGGTTTTGTATTTCGTCAGAGAATCCACTTTGATTTTTACCTATCAAATCTCCAGCCCCTCTGAGCTCTAGATCTTTTTCAGCAATTTCGAAACCGTTCGTGAGCATACGTATATATTCTAATCGCTTACTCCTGAGAAAATGTTTTTCAGTTACTAGGTAGCAAAAGTTTTCAGGATATGAGTTTCGACCTACACGACCACGAATCTGATGGAGTGCACTGAGCCCAAATCTCTCAGCATTGAGCACTATAATCATAGTCGCTTCACTGACATCTACACCGACTTCAATCACCGTAGTTGCTACTAGTATCTGTTTGGTGACTGACTCTTTAAATTCTTGTAAAATCTCTTTTTTATCTAACTTTTTGCCGTGTACGTGTAAAACTTTATCAGGAAAATATAGCTCCATTAATTCAGTTGCTTTTTTAATTGACCAAATATTGCCCAGATCCTCTTCGACTTCTTCCACTTTTGCGCATACTACATATACTTTTTTACCAGTGTTCACTTGGTTGCTGATGCTTTTTATAATTTCTGGAAAACGATCAAATGAAAACAACAAAGTTGTAATATTATTTCTATTCTCAAGGGTTTCAAGAAAGTGAGGTTTTAGTGATTTGTAGACTGTTAGTGCAAGTGTCCTAGGTATTGGGGTAGCACTAAACGAAATAAAGTGTGGCTGGTAGTCGGTTTTGTTTGTCAGTAGTTGTCTTTGTTGTACTCCAAATCGGTGTTGTTCATCAACCATTACCATGTCAGGTTTGATAAAATCTTTAAATAGCAACGCGTGGGTACCCACAAAAAATGTGATCTGAGTTTTGTTTGCAATCACAACCAGTTGCTTGTTGGTAATCTTTTTGCCGTTGTGTTGACTGAGCCTTCCGGAGCAATATATAGAGTCTACAGTATTATTCAGCCAAGTATCTTTTTGTATGAGCTCTAAGAGTTTTTGATAATGTTGAAACGCTAATACTTCTGTTGGGGCCAACAAAACAACCTGACCTTTACCCAGAGATCTCAAATAATTCAAAGCAATGAGAAAAGCCGTAACAGTTTTTCCACTACCCACATCACCGATAACGATTCTATTTATAGATTGAGTAGTTTTAACGGTTTTAGCTGTTTCCACAAATTGACCAGTGATGAGAATTATACGTTTGTCAAAAATAATATTTTATGCTTAATCTATAACATGATCGACCCCAAACTTGACTACACAGAAACAAATACTCGCCTAGCTGATAAACTTAACTCCAATGAAATTACTGTAGTACGAACCGCGTCAGGATATCAAATAGCAACACTGGCTAATACACCAGATAGTCATGAGAGAATCTTGTCATTCAAGGAAAAGGATTTGGGATCGTCTGTCTTGTATTTGTTTTCAGATATTGATCACATAAAAAAAGCAGTAACAACCCTGCCAAAATATGTTGAGATTCTCATGATGGCACTAAACCAAGGATCAGTAGTGTTTATACTTTCATCAAACCAAACTGTGAACAACTCGGTAGACATCGCTTGTTGCCTACCTGCACATCAGGAGAATTCAAACACTATACAGCAATTAGGTTTCCCATTAGCCACATCTTCAGCAAATATTTCTGGGTGGCCACCAGCTACAAATATACAAATGATGGAGCACTATTTTGGTAAAGAGTTTACTGGTCAGATTCATACATGGCTTGATTACACTTGGTTAGAGCCACTAGTACTAAACTGTGTGAATGATGGAGAGATAACAATTGAGAGACCTGGTATTATTAGTTTTGAAGAAATCCGTTCTATTTTACACCCATCTATCAATCTAAAAAAAGACTTCAAGTATGGTTTAAAAGCTGAAAAACTCAAGGTATATCGTCACCTGACTTCACATATTCATAGTGCAGCAACTTCTGTTGTTTTAGGTACTAAACGAGTTCTCAAGTCAATTTTAGAGGTTGATTTACCAGATTATTTTCATACTTTTATCACCAACAACGTTTCATTTATCAATCTTGGTAGCCAATCGAACCCAGAGACAGTAGCTAGAAATTTATACTCCAATTTATTTCATGCAAGGAATCAAAATGCTGACAAAGTGTATATTCTACAAGACAATTGGGGGCATGGTAATTGGGCAGAGGTCATTGAGTACAACCTGAAAAAGTACACAGAAATTATTGACCTTGCAGAATAAAATAGACAAAATACAGGTTTTTGCACAAAAAAAACGCACCCTTATTGGGTGTTTCAAATTATATGATTTTGTGCTGGTGGTTTCGGTGGGATTCGAACCCACGACCAAAGGATTAAGAGTCCTCTGCTCTACCAACTGAGCTACAAAACCAGATTTATATAGCTTGCGATTTATATTTTACTAACAGTAACTAGTGGTGCAACCGACAGGGATCGAACCTGTGACCTTGGGATTAGAAGTCTCACGCTCTATCCAACTGAGCTACGGCTGCGTACGTATAGCTAGTCAAGTAATTTTCAAAACCACAACCTTGTCAATATCATTTTATCATCAGTCGGTTGATTCCTTAATTAGGTAAGATTCACGTCTGTTGCTTTTAGAAATATCTTGACAAGTCACGAAAAAACTATCCAAAACTGATAAAGATGAATCAAATACATATTTCAATAGCCGCAGAGCCGATAACTAGATTACATCTTTTCGGATTCTCGTTGGTCATGACAAATTCCATGATATCTTTCACACTTATTTGTATATTTTTGTGTGTCGGTGGAATCATTTTAGGGTCGCAAATCAAATCGTCAGGAAAGTTAAGTAAGGCTCAGATCTTTGTTGAGATGTTATATCAAACGATAGAGGATATTGCTAGTGACAATCTAGGTAGCAAATCAAAAGCACGTCCGTACATAGGATTGCTGCTAACTTTAACACTGGTAATTGCAGTAGGGAGTTGGTTTGGGCTTATACCAGGCGTAATGGATGTAGTCTCGAAAACAGGCGTTGAGGAATACCCGCTCTTCCGAGCTCCAACCACAGACATTAACTTCACCGCTGCTTTATCAGTAATTGCGTGGACAGTTATTCAGGCTGCTGGTATGAGTGCGTTGGGTGTTTTTGGTTACATAGGTAAATTCCTCAATTTTAGAAGTGGTCCTATGAATGCAGTTGTAGGATTACTAGAATTAATCTCTGAGTTTTCAAGACTTATTTCATTTAGTTTTCGATTGTTTGGAAACATTTTTGCTGGCGAAGTATTGATTATAGTTTTAGTTGCTCTTACTAGATTAGAGGATTCGTTTATTGGTATACCCGTACCAGTTCTTGTAATTCTTCTTGAGACATTTGTGGCTATGATTCAAGCATATGTCTTTGTATCGCTCATGAGTGTCTTTATTTCAACAGCTGTAGAACCAGCACACCATTAAATTTTTTATACACAACACAATAATATTATCATTTATGCAACAATCAACTGAATTATACAGACAATTAGCTTTCGCACTCGTAGTAGGAATAGGAATGGCAGGTGGTTCAATCGGAATTGGATTGATTGGAGGTCGTGCTGTAGATGCTGTTGGTAGAAATCCACAAGCTGAAGGTAAAATTAGAAGTTTTATGATTTTGGCTATTGCTTTTGCAGAGTCACTAGCTATCTTTGCTCTTGTCGTAGGATTTATAATTAATTTTGTAAAATAGCAAAAAATATTGAGTATGTTTGATCTTAATGTATACGCAGCAGGACAAAAAACTGAACAGGTATCTACAAATATGTCTGATTCTGATTTACCAAAACCCACTGGATTAGGTTTTGACGTAAGTCAATTCGTTTTTTATTTGGTTTGTTTTGTGATAGCTTTAGTCATTTTGCAGAAGTCTCTTTTTAGTAAAATAACATTAGCTCTCACCGAAAGGGAGAATCGAATTAAAAATGCTGAATTAAGCGTAAAAGCACTTGAAGAGGAAATAAATAATGCAGAATCAACAAAGCAAAAAATTATCACTGCAGCACAAGAGGAGGCACGTAAAATTAAACAGGATGCTGTCGAGTCAGTTTCTGATGAAAAACAAAAAATCATCGACGCGGCAAATTATATGGGTGAGCAGATACTATCAGATAGCAAAGTAAAATCAGATCAAATTTTGAAACAGGCACAGCAAAACGCCCAATCTGAGAGTGTTAAAGTCGTAGAGGCAATTTACAAAAAATCGGTAAGTAATTTAAAAATTGATCAAACTACCCAAGATCAGGTGCTTTCTCAGATATTAAAGTCTATTTAATCTATGCTTATAAACGACATTACGGTGATTTCATCAAGTGAGTTGAGTGGTGATTATAGAGATTTATTAGAAACTAAATTAGTCGATAGGTTTGGTAAGTCACAAATTAACTACGAAGTAGATGGTAACATTATATTAGGTCTAAAGATAATTGTCGGAGATCAGGAATATCGGTATGATTTGGGTTCTGAACTATCTTTTATATTAAATAGCATTACATTATAATATGAGCTTTATACAAGAATTAACCAATAAAATTGAGAATCTGCAAAGTCAATCTGAGTCAAATATTGGACAGCTTATATCGTATAAAGATGGCGTAGCATATGCTGAGGGTCTGACTAAAATTGGATACAACGAGATAGTTGAAATAGAAATAACCTCTGAAAAAAAAATTAAAGCTTTAGCATATAACCTTGAGAGCGATCAAGTTGGACTGCTGATTTTAGAGGATTCGTTGGACGTTGCTCAGGGTCAAAAAGTTCTTTCTACTGGAGAAATATTGTCTCTTGAGGTTAGTGATGCAATTATAGGTCACGTAGTAAATAGTCTAGGTCAATCCATAGACGGCTCAAATCTAAATCACACTAATTCCAAAAAAATGCTTATCGAAAGAGTGGCTAGTGGTGTTATTGAGCGTAAATCTGTGACTAGACCTCTCAAAACTGGTATCACGGTTATTGATGGGTTGGTGAACGTTGGTAGGGGTCAAAGAGAGTTGATTGTGGGTGATAGGCAGACAGGGAAAACTACGATTGCAATCGACACCATTCTCAATCAAAAAGATCAAGACATGATCTGTGTGTATGTATCAATTGGTCAGAAACAATCAAAGACAAAACAAATATTTCAGCGACTAAAGGATGCTGGTGCAATGGACTATACTATTATTGTAAGTGCTTCAGCTAGTGATCCAGTTGCCCTGCAATATCTTGCACCCTACTCCGGTGTTGCTATTAGTGAATACTTTATGGAACAGGGTAAAGACGTATTGATTATTTATGATGATTTAACCAAACACGCGTATGCTTATCGTCAGATGTCACTGTTGTTTAGGCGTCCTCCCGGTCGTGAAGCTTATCCCGGTGATGTTTTTTACTTGCACTCAAGGCTTTTAGAACGTGCTTGCCAGTTGTCTGACGATTTAGGAGGAGGTTCTATTACTGCTTTACCCATTATTGAAACGCAAGCTGGTGATGTGTCTGCTTATATCCCAACTAATGTTATTTCGATTACAGATGGTCAGATATTTTTAGAGACAGAACTCTTTAATAGTGGTATTCGCCCCGCAGTTAGTCCTGGTATTTCCGTTACTAGGGTAGGCGGATCAGCTCAAACAAAAGCAATGAAAAAGACAGCTGGGTCAATGAAGCTGGAATTATCTCAATACCGTGAACTTGCTGCTTTTGCACAGTTTGGTGGAGATTTAGATAAGGATACTCAACAAAAACTCAGAAGAGGTGAGAGGTTAACTCAGGTTTTAGTTCAACCTCCATATTCTCCATTATCTCAAAGTGATCAAATAATTTCAATTTATTCTGGAAACAAAGGTTGTTTAGATCTGTTAGATATTGGCGAGGTTAATCCATTTTTGATTGCACTTCGATCTTTTTTGCAAATGTATGGAGGGGCATTGGTTGAAAATCTAAACATTGGAAAATGGGATGATGATATAGAGAAAACCCTAAATAGTGTCGTAGAAGAATTTATTGCATCATCAGATAACAAATGGAAAAAATAACTGCTATGGACTATATTCCAAAACCAGGGGTATTTTTCTATCATTTTAAACATAGTTCTGAGAGTGTAAATAACTACGCTTATTTGGTTGTTGGTATTGCTAACCATACCGAAACTAGTGAATCTTTGGTAATCTATCGTCCGTTATATGTGTCTCAAACCAATACAGATAAGATCAAATCGTCATTGTCAGCCCGACCACTTAGTATGTGGGTGGAAGAAGTTAATAAACCTGAATTAGGATATATAGGCCCTAGATTTATACCCATTTTAGACACAAAAATTATTTCTGAGCTACAAAAATTTATTTAGTACCTTATTTAGAATAATTATATATTTTATTACACTATGCCATCACTGCGACAACTAAACATGAGGATAAAGTCTGTTCAAACCACGACTAAACTAACAAAAGCAATGCAGGCTGTTGCGGCAATGAGACTTAGAAAACTCACAAAACAGGCAGCTATTACTAACGCCTACAAAGGAACACTACAAAATATTTATGATTCACTCTCTGCCTCTCCTAGTCTAAAACAAAGCACATCACCATATTTTACATCTAATTTAGACGCTCCTATCTTGTTTGTAGTTGTATCGCCAACCAGAGGCTTTTGTGGTGGACTTCATAGAACTGTCGTCACTCAAACATACCAACAAATTAGACAGTTAGGTTTAGATCCTCTTATTGATAATCAGGTAAAGTTTGTTACTGTCGGTCGCCCAGCACAAAAGATGGTATCTAAACTAGGTGGTAACATCATAGCTTCCTTTAACAAAAACTATAAAGAAATATCTGCGTATACACTGTTGCCGATTGCAGAACTAGTAAATCAGGTTTGGATCCAAGAAAATATCAAAGAAATTGTGGTTGTTTATGCTGAGTCCTCGACTTCATTGCATTCAACTATTGTTTTCAATTCTATTTTGCCATTTGTAGTTACTGAAAATCTAGCAACCCAAGAAAAGTATGTGATGAATCTACCTATTGATGTAAATCCGCTGATTGATGATTTTGCACCTCAATGGATTCAAATGCAAATACACAATGCTGTTGTTCAGACAAGGACTAGTGAAGAAGGTGCACGTATGGTTGCTATGAATCAAGCCACTGATAACGCAAAGAGATTGAGTGACAAACTAAAACTGTCATACTTTAGATTAAGACAGGCAAAAATCACCCAAGAAATATCTGAAATTGTTGGTGGCAGTCTTTAGGGCGTGGATTTATTTTACAGTTCAATAGTTTTTTTACCAAAAATTTTACTATGTAGATCTCTAGTTTGAGCGTCCGTGATGTGTGTGTAAATCTGGGTTGTTGCAATGTTTGAATGACCCAACAAAGTTTGTACAGATCGTAAATCATTGCTTTCAAATAAAATCTTGGTTGCAAAGCTATGTCGAAGTGTGTGTGGAGTTACGTGTTTATAGATTCCTAGTTGATTGGCATATTTTTGCAGAATCATTTGTACCATTCTAGGCGTGAGGGATTTCCATTTTTTTGGGTTGCTGCTTCTGTTTTTGGAAAATGATATAAATAAATGAGGACAGTCGTCATCTTTTCGTAAGCAGAGATATTCATAAATTGCCTCTTTGGCTACAGGCGCTAAGAACGTCGTGCGGACTTTGCCACCTTTCCCCTGTATTATGAGCGGATGAGCTTCAGTAAATAACTCAGCCTGTTCACTTTCGATTATATCTACTTCATTTATTTTCTCAGAAACATCTGATTGGTTAGGTGGGTTTACGTCTAATTTTTGATTGAGAAATAATTGATAATCAGACCCTACTATATTAGCCTTTTTTAGGTTTAATAACTCGCTCAACCTCAATCCAGAACCAAACATAGTTAAAATGAGAGCAGTGTTTCGTTTTTTTTGAACCTCAGGAATCTTGCTTGCATCGTTTAAAATAATTGATACCAGCTTTCCAATTTCTTCTTCAGATAAAAACTCAATCATCCGCATTTTAGTTTTTGGTAACTCAAGCGCTTCTGCATTCATTACCTGTAGTCCATGTTTAGCCAAGAACTTTAGAAAACTCCGCAATACGATTATTTGATATGCTTGGCTTCTTTGTGCCATTTTATCATTTCTGAGTGTTGCTTTTTGATTCAGGTATACACGATACTCATTTATGAGAGACAGTGATATTTCCTCGCTTTTTTTAACACTTTTTTCATCTAAAAAAACCATTAGTCTCTCCAGAGTATTTTTATAGT
Source organism: bacterium (assembly GCA_043778575.1). Lineage (GTDB taxonomy): Bacteria > Patescibacteriota > JACMRA01 > JACMRA01 > JACMRA01 > JAYWFX01. The sequence goes on from JAYWFX010000079.1 coordinate 12,326, forward strand.
TCCTTATTGTGTTGTCTGAGTACTGCTTTGTAAGCTCACAGTAAAGCAAAAAATCAGAAACATCTCTTTGAAGTGCCATATATTAGATATACGTGTTATTATACGAAGACTCGTCAAGTAAATAAGCTAGAATTATTCAAAGTCTAGTGCTTCAATGTTATGTTTTATGTCACTAAACACAACTCTGTGAGAAAACTCCATAGTCAGATATTCTTCCAGATACGGTACGAGCTGACCAGTTACCAGTACACCGTATACATTTTTAGAACCAGAGTCGTATATGATTTTTGCAAAACTATTAGCAAACTGACTCGAAGATAGTGTGTATGATGTGATTGTTGGCCCGTAGATTTTTGTTGCTTCAAGCTGGGAAACACCTATTTGAAAGAGTGGATAATTCGCCTTAACTTTTATGATAGGGATGTTACTACTAATTTTTGGATACGATCCTTTTAGCGAGTTTGTGCGAATATACTGTTCATAATATTGAATAAATCCATCTATTAGGTTAAATTTATTTAATGGGTTTGATATTTCAATACAATCGCCTAGTGCCCAGATATTTCTTGCTTTTGTTCTACCCCATTCGTCAGTCTCAATTCCTTTAAATGATGTATTGATTCCTAGTAAGTTTAGACTCATGCTATCTGGGCTAAAACCTTTTTCAATATGTAAATACAGATCGCTTGCTTTGTAATTGCGATTTGCGGTATCTATTATATTTATTTGGTTACCGAGGTTAGATACTCGTGCGATAGTAGTTTGGAAATGCAGTTGGATTTGCTGAGAAAAGAAATTTTTATTGAGGTACTCAAACCCTAGTTTATCAAGTCCTTTTATTATGTCGTCTTGGGTTTGTGGCTCATATATATCAACTTTTACACCCAGATTTGCATATATTTGTGCAACCTCTAAGTTTTCACGCGTAACCCTTAGAATGGCTAGTGATGTTGGTATTCTTGGTAATAAAAAAACTGAATTTTGATAGAGAAATGATATGTTTGATAAACCTTCAATTTCTGGATCAATGAGGCTTGATTTACCTGTACAAATGACACAGTATTCAAAACCTATCAACTCCTTTGACCCATCATTTTTAGCTATTTCAACTAGGTTTTTAGTGGAAAAAGACGGTGTACCGTGAATAATTGTTAGATTTGAGATGTGACTTAGCTTCTTTCCAAGTATGTGCTGCTTTTTTTGAATTGTTGAATGTATTTTTTGTTGAATAGTTTTTCTGTATCTTTTTAAAACAGTATATGTTTCAGAGTAATCTTTAAAAATCCTCAGTGAAGATCCGTACTCAGATGCTTCCTTTGATAGTATACCTCGAGGTGTTTCATAGTTATTGAGAAAGCTACCCCCTAGATCACCATTATCAATCAATACAACTTTTTGGTTCTCACCTAGTTTTAGTGATAATTGTTGAATGATGTGAATCCCAGTTTGACCACCTCCTATAATCAATAGGTGACAATTTATCATAATTAAATGATTTGTATGTTGAGAGAGTTTGCTTGTCAAGAATTTTTTTTCAGGGTATAAAGTTGTATATAAACCAATGATTAAATTATCAATCACTCAAGTTATTATAGCTAGGTTTGTAGCTTGCTGTATGCTTGGGCTTGTTTTTTTTAGCACTGTTTCTACGCCTATTATTCATGTTAGAGCACAGAAAACTCCAGATGACCCCGCAAAAACAAAGACAACTCCGGCAGCAAGCGGTGGTGCATCCACTGGATCGAAAATAAAAATATCCGATGGCGCAGGTTCCAATTCTGGATTTAAAGACTGTTCATTTGATTTTAAAAACGCTTCTGCAAGCGACAGTGCAACTAATAACATACTCCAAAAATGTATACAATCGGTAATCAGATTTGTTTTGGTTGTTGGAATTTTTACTATGGTTTTTAGGGTTGCGTTTGCGGCAATTATGAGTGTAAACGGAGAGGGTGGTGACAAGGCGAGCAAAGCAATTAAAGATGCAATATACGATGTAGTTATTGGTATTTTGCTTATTGGGGCGCCTGGACTGATTATTTACACTATAAACCCCGCGGCACTCAATCTAGGGGCGTTGAATTTAGGAAATATAGCTAATATAAGTAATTCTAGTGGTGTTGGAGGTACAGGTGGAGCAGATACAGGATCTGGTAGTGGTGTTGGTTCTGCTAAAATAAATACCGTTACCTCGACCACAAACAATGATCAGTTCAAGATTATTTATGATACTTGTTCTAAGGATGCTAAGACAGATGAATGCAAGAAATCTATATCCAGTGCAGTAAATCTCCAAGATACTTACAATAAACAGTGCAAAAATCTAGGGTCTGTGGCTGGTAAAGAAACTATTCAAAAATGTAAAGACATAGAGGATCGTCTAGGGGCTATCAATCAGATCGCAGATTTAAAAAATAAAGTCACAGACGGGCTAGATACTAAGATAGGTGAAGCTCTGAATGATTTAGGGGATGAGTGTGCTGCTGGGCTATGTGAGTTGACTAAAGACTATCAACTAATTCGCTCTGTCGGAAGCACTTTTAATCCGAAGCCTAATTTATATTATGTTCATATTGAGCCGTTTGGTGGAGGAAAGCCTGGTGAACGAGTTGTTTTGAGATTTGATGGTCAAGGGTGTGGCGAAAACACAATTGTCAAAGATTACGTTTCTTTTCAGGGAAATTCTGGTGCTTCAAAAAACAAAATTGCCTCTGGAACCAGTATAGACTCGCCAAATTGTAAAGCAACTCAGTCAGGAGGCTAAATCAGAACTAATTATTACTTGATCTTTTTATATTTTACCCTTAAAGAATAGTCATAAAACAACTGTAACTATGAATCCATTTACACAACTTTCCCAATGGTGGCAATCAGACTCAAAGGCCCCAGTTAAGTTGACTCTATGGTCAGTAACTGTGTTTGTATTGATAGGCTTTTTATTCTTATTTTACTCCTTAAACACCACACGAACAAATCCAAATGTAAATAATATAAAAAAATTGTCTGAGAATAGTCCAGTTGCTACCGATAAAAGTTTTGATGAAGCAGGAATTTTGGAAAAAGCAGACGTCGAGACCGTTGGGGTAGGTAGTCAGATCCTTTTTACTCCTCAGGGTAGAATTGTGTTTCTGGATAAAGATTTAAAATTTAGAATAAACGGTGTCACTGCACCAAGTACCAGCAGCTTCTTCGCTCGCCAGCTACTAAATTATAATGGTGGTGTTATTATAAATGAAGATGTTACTTCGACCGTTTATTCCCGATCGGCTGGGTTTACTACTTTACCAACTCAGATCAACTCGCTTACTCCATTACTTGCGGACGACAAAGAGCAGTATTATGCAATGAGTATCGACCCTGGTGGCATATATTCGTTAGTTAAGAACGAGACTATAAACTTCGATCTAAATAGCTTTAAAAAGATTGTTGATTTTAAACCCACTATTTCACCACAAGTCATTGAAATTCGTGTATTCAACAATCGTCCCTACATAGTTGCTTATCAGAATTTTTCTCGCACTGGAAATGTAGAGATTTGGCAATTAAATGAGAATAATCCAGATCAAAAGCTCAAAAAAGTGCAGTCACTTTCAAACATTAAATCAATTAAATTTGGTAAAGATGCTCTAGTGTATACTGATTTGCTTGCTCAGCCTACAGACCTTACTCTGTATAAAAACACTATAATTCAATTTAATCAGCAACCTGACGGTGAGGCTAAAGCTATTCCTTTAGCAGATAGCCTAGGTCAAAACAATATTTTGGGTACAGTTGCTGCAAATAGATGCACTTTTTCAGGAGATGATAATCTGTTGTGTTTGGTAAAAGACATTAAAATTAGCATTAATGCTCAGGAAGCAAAAGATTCTCTTGTTTTGTATAACTTTTCTAAAAATACTCTTTCTTTGCCTTACAAAGGTTTTACTTTCTCAGCTGATTCTATACAGGTATCGCCCCGTGGTGATGTTTTTATTATAGGTCAAAGCAATAGATTTTTGTATAAAATTAAAGAAAATATATAGGAACCTAGTTTAGGAGGCTGGTTTAAAAATAAGCAATAAAAAAACACCTGCTTGTGTGTTGTTTCTGTTTTGGTTCGGGGACAGGGATTCGAACCCCGGTTAAAGGCTTCAAAGGCCTCTGTCCTACCCCTAGACGATCCCCGAATGTTTCTAATTCATACTGAAATATGGTTAGTTTGTCAACTATTTTAATTGGTATGTAATTTTTTGGCCCAGAAAATTCTTAAGAATCTGGATCTTGAAATAAAATATAGTGATTAAACTAAATATAACTCACAAACTAACAATCAATAAGTTTTAGTAATCTAATCAATACCTCACGTGTAGCGAGGCAATCACCTAATGCATCGTGTGCTACAAACATATCGACTGGTATTCCCAGTGTCTCTTTTAATCCCCCTAATCCAGAAAGACTGGTGGAGGTAAAAATTGGATTTTTTCCACAGAGCTTATGTTTTATATTGATTGCATTTGCCAGTGTTTTTGTATCTACAATATTACGACTCAGTAAATCTTGAAACGGAAACTGACTTATTTCGTAATTGATTTTTGGTTCTTTGTATGCAGTAGTAAAAACCTGCTCAAGAAACCCATAGTCGAACGGGAAAAATTGGGCAATTACGATTGGTTTTTCTGGGAAGTTTTTATGAATAAATTGTGTATATTTTTCACAAACTTCTCTATATGAAAGCCCATTTTTTATTTGCTCACGTGTAATTCTAGATATCTGGAGTGACTCTTCTACAATAACTGTGTCAGTAGGTGGACAAACGATATAATCAAACGTATCAATAATTTCAAAAGTTGAATTCAAAGCAACTGAGCCTATTTGGATTAATCCATTTTCAAACGATTTTAAACCGCTAGTTTCAGTGTCAATTACTACAAATATTCCGTCATTTTTTAGACTATTTTGTATTGTCATTTTCATTGACAAAATCCAATGTTCGAAGTTTGTCAAAGATATGGCAAAAAAAATTGTACTGGCTACAATATATGGATTATTAGTTAGTTTAACTGGTGTTGGGGTGTATGTAGTATTAGATGGCAAAGAAAAAATATTCAAGGCTAACACAGTACAATTTCAGCAGATTTTGCCAGCGTATGAGGATACTAGAAAGATTGTTCCAGCAGTTCCTATCCCTTCAAAATACCCATATGAGAATGCAAGTCCGCAGCCTGAGCAACTAGAAACTGAAAAAACACCGACCAAACCTACAATTCCTAAAACAGATAAAGATTTAAAAATTGATACTACACCAAACACAGATAAAGACGATCAAAATACATCAAATAACAATAGAGGAAACTTTGAGCAACAATCTGGAGCATATGATGAAACAAAGTAAAATCAGAAGATGTATCTAGTCCATCACACACTTCGCTAGATCGTCAAAGATATTCTCTTTGTGCAAATGTTTACCTATCAGAACTAGCACTGATTTTTCGCTATTAAAATCCTTTCTTGTCGATACAAAGGGAGTTAGTTGTTTCTTGCTTCCTACCATTTGAAAGAGAAAATTTCCTATAGGGTTGTGTTGCAAAGGAATTGGTAGTCTCAAAAATCCTTTTGCTCTAATTACATTTTTAGGGAAACGATTCTGCATCCACTCATCTAGCTTTACAGGATCAAATATTTTCTCAGTTGAAAATACTACTTCGTCTACGTGCTCATGTTCGTGGCGATGATCATGTCCATGGTGATCGTGTTTATGGAGTTGATTTGAAGCCGAGGTCGGATTAAAATTGATAAGTTTTTCTGGATTCCACGCATTTGTTTCAATCAATAACGCAGTATCAAACCCATCTTCATTCAAAACGATTTTAGCTTCGGGGTTTATTTTATATACAACTTTTGTGAGTAACTCCACATCTCCTAGTTTACACTCCTTAACTTTATTAAATAAAATAATATCAGCAAACTCAATCTGTTCTTTTGCAACCTTGTAATTTTCTTGGCTAACCATGTAGTTTGAAGCATCCAGTGTTGCTATTACACAATCTAGAGATATTTTACCACCTAGGTCATCTACAGCAAATGTTTGGGCTATTGGCATTGGCTCTGCAAGACCTGATGCTTCGATTAATATATAGTCAATTTTACCTGATTTTACCAATTTCAGCACTGCTTCTTGGAGGTCGCCTCTCACTATACAACATAGACAACCATTGGACATTTCTATCATCTCATCACCTGTACTTGTCACTATTTGTCCATCAA